>JAZFUB010000281.1:0-19450 GCA_036447015.1 Thermoguttaceae bacterium
GTTCCTTTGCCGATCTCTTCGGTATAGTGGAAGATGAGGATGTAGAAGCCCAGGTTCATGAAGACCCAGGACATGGTCGAGACCGTCTCGATGATGAAGTTCACGCGAAACGTCATGTCGCGTATGAGGCTGTTGCGCAGAAACGTCAGCAACACGCGGAAGTACCAAGGTCGTTCGCTCATGCGGCTTAGCCTCCGAACCCGCTGTAGCGTCGCACGCCGTAGTGGAAGGTCACTCGCGACGCGACGATGAAGAAAGCGACCCAGCCGGCCTGCACGCACAGACCGTACCACAGCTCGGTCGAATCGAACGTGCCCAACAGAACGGCCGATGGAAAATAGGCCAGGTATTGCAACGGCATCAGCCGAACCACCTCGACCCACGGGCTGGGCAACATGTCGATCGGAAACATGTGTCCGGAAAAGAAGAAACTGAAAAGCATATAGACGAAAAAGAGCGAATTGACTTCGAGGAACCAAAACCCGATCATCCCCATCGTGGCTTCGAGGAAGAAGCCCAGCAGGAAGGCCATCACCAGCGACGCGAAATAGGCCGAGAGCGTCTGCGGGTCGAGCCTGACGTCGACGAAAAACGAACGGCACAGATAGAAGATCAGTGCGAAGGGGGCCGTCGCGACCAGGTAATAGACCAGCTTATGCGCAATGCGATTCAGCAGCAGGAACCCGAGCATATCGATCGGCTGGATCAGATACTTCTTGACAGTCCCATCGCGGATATCCCGGGCAATGCCCGACCCCAGGCCCGGCATGCTCGAAAACGCCCGGGTGACCGTCGTCAGGAGGTAATAGGCGATGATGCTCTTGCGCGTGTAGCCGGCGATCTCGGCCGTTTCACCACCGTTTACCCTGCCGTCGAACACGGCCGCCCAAAGGAAGACCTGGGTCACCACGGGCAGGAAACGCATCAGCGTGCCCAGCGCAAAGTCCCCCCGATAGACCAGCCGTTCTTGGAAGCTGATCTTGAGGATCGTCCAGTGAGTCAGGGCGCGTGCGAGCATGGTTTGTCGGCCAACTTAGTGCATTTCCGTGTCAACCGTTCCGATCCCCGGCCGGTAGAAATTGAACTGTACGTTGGGATGGTCGGCCAAGAGCGACATCGGCACCGAGGCGTCGGGTAGGTTTTTGGCGATCATCAGTGTCGTCAACCGCATGCCGAACGGGTTGTCGTGGCAGCCGGCCTGCCAGATCGACACCTTCTCGGCCTTCCAGGTCTCGACCGGCCCGACCGTCGCCGCGCTGGTCGGCACCAGTGCGACCTGGCCACCGCCCGAGGTCCGAGCGTTTTGGATGATCGTCATCGGGTGCAGATCGGTTACCCGGGTGGCCAATTGGCGATACGTTTCCGGCGAAGGCGGCTCGTCGCAGTGAGCTCCTTCCCGTTTGGGCGGATCGTTGAACGCCCAGTGTTTCACCTCGCCTTGGCCTCCCTGCATCAACAGACAACGCACCTCGTCGTAGCTGCGGCCGTACGCATCGAGATCGCCGGTAGGGAAGTGCAGGTGCCGCTCGGGCATTCGCAGCTTCGGGTCGATCCGATTGAAGCAGAGTTCCATGTCGGCCTTGGCGAACGAAAGCGGATGCGTCGCCGGCACGGGCGTCCCGTCGTCGTCGACCCATTCGTCCATGCCCCAAAAGTGCGCACTGCGGACGTCCAACTCCAACGCGTTGACCAGCCGAGCGACCAGCGGCAACTGCTCCGTCGGGCCGATCGGGCCGCAAATGCCCGTCGGATTGTCGTCGGTCGACTTCCGCCAGGCCGCAATGTATTCCAACGCCTCGGCCAGGTAGAAATCCTCGAGCGTGTCGTACATCACGACCCGGAAACCGGGCCGGGAGAGCTGCTGGAGGTCCTCGGCGGTCAGCCGGGCCGTGTCGGCGAGGATTGCGTCGTCGAGGGTCGTATAGTCCCACCACTCGGGTGCGACTTTGCTGATCGGGCGAGCCATGGCAGGTGTCCTTTCTTGTCGGGGACGTTGAGTCTTTGGGCGACGCGTTGCCATCCATGATCCGTTTAGCTGCCGCCGGTACGGCGGCTTGACGCGTGAGCATACTTCTTTCGGCCAAGCCGCCGTGCCGGCGGCAGCTAAACGGGACTATCGAATAATCCTAACAAATCATCGCTCGGGTACGCATGCCCGCGATGCTGGACGAACGCCTCGGCCGCCTCGGTGCCGGCTTTGCTTCCCCGGGCCGACGCCATTCGCCGCATCGCTTCGAGGTATTCGTCCGTATCGTGGTGTGCCCGGAGCCACTCCCGTTGGCTGGCATGGCAGGCGAGCATCCCGGTCTTTCGGTCCAACTCGCCCGTGATGTCGACCAGCGTGGTCGGTTCGACCGGGTTGCCCAACGGGTCGATGCCCTCGATCGGGTCGCAGTAATACAAGTACGGCACGTGCGAACCTTCGCGAAGCGGCAGCTGCGAACCGTTGGGGGCCGGGAAGATAAAACTGGCAGCCCGGGCCAACTGCGAAACGATCTCGTGATCCATCATATAATCTCGAATCGCGTGGGTGAGCACCAACGTCGGAGCAACCCGCCGCATCAGGTCGACGCACTTGTGCAGCGTCGGCTTGTCGTAAACGACGAACCCGTCCCGCTCGTCGAGACAATGGTACGTGGCATCGAGCAGCGTCGCGGCCTTTCGCGCCTCTTCGGTACGTATCGCCGAGATGGCCCAAGGCGTCTCGGTCATCGTTCCGCAATCGCCCGGGGTGGCCGTCGCAATATGGATTTCCCAACCCGCATCGGCCAGCCGGATCAGCGTGCCCGCGCAGAGAAATTCGGCATCGTCGGGATGCGCCATCAGGGCTAGGGCCGTTTGTTTCTTCGGTCGATTCATGGCAGTCGGTCAGGCATTCTGGTCTGGCAACAACGGTCGGCCGCACTTCGGGCATGCGGGCGCCTGATGCGAAATGTACTTTCCGCAATCCGGACAGGGTGCTAGGTTCGAATTTCTCGCCCGAAGCACCACAAGCTGCGTCACCCATCCCAATGTGAGCACAAGCACGCTCGCGAGACCCAGGATGAACACCAATTCGATCGGACCGGGCGAGAAGAATGCAAGCAGACCGCTCATGGTAAAGCCTCGTTGACTAAAAGGACATCGAACGACATGGCAGTATACACGTTACTGGGGCGTCGGGGAATTCCCGACGCCGCGCATCTTCTCACCCAAGCCCACGGGCGGCGACCCGTGGGACCCGTCAGTGGCGTGTCACAACAGTCGGTCCCACCGGTCGCCGCCGGTGGGCTTGGAAGGAGTGTGTCCCGCCGACGAAAAACTACTTCCGATGCCCGCGAAACCAGCGGATCAACCGATTCGTTGAGGCGTCGTGTTTCAACTCGGGCTCGCCGGGCGACTCCAACTCCGGCAGGATCCGCTTGGCCAGCACTTTGCCCAACTCGACGCCCATCTGGTCGAAGCTGTTGATCCCCCAGACGACGCCTTGCACGAAGATCTTGTGTTCGTACAGGGCGAGCAACTTGCCGAGCGTTTCCGGGTCGAGCTGCTCGGCCATGATACTGTTGGTCGGCCGGTTGCCCTCGAACGTTTTGTGCGGAACCAACGCATCGTCGACGCCCTCCTCGCGGACCTCGTCCGTCGTCCGGCCGAAAGCCAAGGCCTCGGTCTGGGCGAAGAAGTTGGCCATCAGCTTCGCGTGGTGATCGCCCAACCGGTTGTGCGACCGGGCCAGCGCGATGAAGTCGGCCGGCACCAGCTTCGTCCCCTGGTGCAAGAGTTGATAAAACGCATGCTGCCCGTTCGTGCCCGGCTCACCCCAAATCACCGGCCCGGTCTGCCACTCGACCGGTTTGCCTTCGAGCGTGGTCGACTTGCCGTTGCTCTCCATGTCGCCCTGCTGGAAATAGGCCGCGAATCGGCTGAGGTACTGGTCGTAGGGCAGAATCGCATGGCTCTCGGCCCCGAAGAAGTTATTGTACCAGATACCCAACAGCCCGAGCACCACCGGCATGTTCCGCTCTAGCGGTGTATTGCGAAAGTGCAGGTCCATCGCGTGATAGCCGTCCAACATCCGGCCAAAATGCTCCGGGCCAATGGCGATCATCAGCGGCAGCCCGATGGCCGAGGGCAGGCTGTAACGCCCGCCGACCCAGTCCCAAAACTCGAACATGTTCGCGTCGGCGTCGATGCCGAACTGGGTGACGCCCTGGTGATTGGTCGACAGCGCGACGAAGTGCTTGGCCACGGCCGCTTCGTCCTTCAGCGCGCCGAGCAGCCACGCCCGGGCCGACATCGCGTTGGTCATCGTCTCCTGGGTGGTGAACGTTTTGCTGGCGACGATGAACAGCGTCTCGGCCGGGTCGAGGTCCCGTGTGGCCTCGGCCAGATGCGTGCCGTCGACGTTCGACACGAAGCGGACGGTCAACGAACGGTCGCTGAACGGTTTCAACGCCTCGTAGGCCATCACCGGGCCCAGGTCCGAGCCGCCGATGCCGATGTTCACGATGTTGCGAATCGGTCGGCCCGTATGACCGGTCCACTGGCCGCTGCGGACCTTGTCGCAGAACGTGGCCATCTTTTCGAGCACGGCCCTGACGCCCGGCATCACGTCTTCGCCGTCGACCAGCACCGGATCGCCGCTCCGATTGCGCAAGGCCGTATGCAGCACGGCCCGGCCTTCGGTCGCGTTGATCTTCTCGCCGGTAAACATCCGCTCGATCGCGCCGGCCAGCCCGACCGCCTCGGCCAAGGCGACCAGTTTCTGCATGGTCTCGGCAGTCGCCCGATTCTTCGAGTAGTCCAGCAACAGGCCGCAATCCTCGATCGACATCCGGGCGGCCCGATCCGTGCCGTCGTCGAACAGGTCTCGCAGGTGGAGCTTGGCGATCTGCTCGCAATGTTGTTCCAGTTCCCGCCACTCGGGCCGATCGGTCAGTTTTAGTTCTTGCATATCTGATTCCTCGAAAGAAAGCACGCTGTCCGCCCAGATTATTGAATTCCCTACGTCACACACCCGTCCAAGCCCACCGACGGCGATCGGTGGGACCGGGCACCGTGGACTGGTCCCACCGATCGCCGTCGGTGGGCTTGGAAGGTGTGTTTACGCACTGTGAATCTCCGCATGCCCACGCAAGCGTGGAGCATGGCACCCGACAAGCCTTCTGCGGCAATTATTCACTACGAGGCAAGATATCCCAATTACCCATGGGCCGCCAGGGGGGCACGCGATCTGGCGGTGGACGGCACGTCCCCCTTGTTATTCGGCCCAATTGTGGTAGGAATGAGCGGTTGTGGACGGAAGACAGAAGCGAACTACAGGAACTCGAGACATGGACATCCAGCAACTCGTACGCAGTCTGAAAACCACGAACGACTCGAAAATCGTCATGCTCGTTGCCGACGGCATCGGCGGGCTGCCGGTCGAGCCGGGCGGACCGACCGAGTTGGAAGCGGCTAAAACGCCGAATCTGGATGCTTTGGCGAAACGGGGGGTTCAGGGTAGCATGATTCCCATCAAACATGGAATCACGCCAGGCAGCGGGCCGGGACACCTGGGGCTCTTCGGCTACGACCCGATCGAGTTTCTGATCGGCCGCGGGGCGTTGGAAGCGACCGGCGTGGGCTTCGCCTTGGGGCCCGACGATGTGGCCATTCGCTGTAATTTCTGCACGCTCGACGCCGACGGGAACATCACCGACCGGCGGGCGGACCGGATTCCGACCGAGGAGAGTACACCGCTTGCCGTCAAACTCCGCGAGGTGAGCATCCCGGGCATCGAGATTTTCGTCGAGCCGGTCAAGGAGCATCGGTTCGTGGTCGTGCTGCGCGGCAAGGGGCTCGGCGGGCATGTGGCCGACACCGATCCGCAGCGGACGGGCGTGCCGCCTCTGGCCCCGGTGCCGGCCGACGAAGCGAGCAAGCGAACGGCCGAGATGGCCGCCGAGTTTCTCGCCCAGGCCCAAAAACTGCTGGCCGGCCAGCCGAAGGCGAACGGCCTGACGATGCGAGGTTTCTCGGCCAAGCCGAACCTGCCGACCTACGAAGAGGTCTACGGTGTGCGGGCGGCCGCCATTGCCGTCTATCCGATGTACAAAGGCCTGGCCCAACTGGTCGGCATGGAGATCGTCGGCCAGCCCGGCTCGCTCAGCGAAGAGATCGATGTGCTCGAAGAGGTCTGGAACGATTTCGATTTCTTCTTCGTCCACTTCAAGTACACCGACAGCCGGGGCGAAGACGGCAACTATCCCGAGAAGGTCAAAATGATCGAAGAGTTCGACGCGATCATCCCCCGGGTCGAGAAGCTCGGCCCAACGGTACTGATCGTCACGGCCGACCACAGCACCCCGGCAAAGATGGCCGGCCACAGTTGGCACCCGGTGCCCACGCTATTGGCCGCCGACCTCTGCCGCCCCGACGCCTGCGAGACGTTCAGCGAGAAGGCATCCCTACAAGGCGGCCTCGGGCAGTTCGAGGCCGTCAACCTAATGCCGCTGGCGCTGGCGCACGCCGAGCGATTAGGGAAGTTCGGAGCGTGAGAACGTGTTTTGAAACTGGTACGGGACGCAGCACGATGCGTACGACGGGCCTCCGAGCCCGTCGAGATTGTGCGTTCGGATCGTAAAGGCCTCAATCACCGCCGGTGACACGGTATTTCGACGGCTTCGGAGAGCCGTCGTACGGATTTCAGAACACGTTCCGAACGAAAATCGCAAAGTGACCGCAAGCAAACCTCCAAGCCCAGGGACTGCGGTCCCTGGGACCCTGGCAGTGAGAAATCGCACCCTACACCGACTCAGATTTGCCGAACGGAGGTTCCTCTGCCTTTTTGCGTGTCGCAAACAGAAGAACCACGATCGAAAACAACAAGACTGTGTATGCCGACACCTTCTTCCATTGGGGCACTTCCTTCTTGCGGAGCCCGGACAAGCGCAGCCTGCTGACGTCAATCTCTTCCCCACCGTCTATCGTCAACAACCCTTCGAGATCCTCGCGAGAAATATCGGCCGGAATTGCATGCACGCTGCCGTCGGCAAAGAGGACGTGGATCATCGGCGTGTCGCGCAAGAAGTAGCCGTTGTCGCGGACATGCACCGGTGATAGGCTGAGGCCGGATTTCGGGTCGAAACGCTGTAGGACGTCCTGGATCGACAGATCCCGCGGCTCCATCCAATGGATGTCGGACCCGGGAAACTCGATCAGCAGAATCGTGTTCTCCGGCCCGTCCTTGATATCATCGAGCTTGACCGAGTCCCCGTTCTGCCAGACTGTACGCGGTCCAACCACAGCCACGTAATTGGTGTCGTCTGTCGTGTCGGTGCTCGGACAGTTGTAGACGTCGTGCATGAACCCCGTCGGCTTCTTGAGTTTGCTATTGTTCGAGCCGTTCCATGGTTCGTTGAAATTGTACTGATCGTACAATGTGTTCTCTTCGAGGTGCGGAAGGATCAACACTCGCCAACTGTGCATCGGCTTCCCATTCGCATCGGCGATATAGGCGGGAGGAAAGCATCCGTGTTGGTCTTTGTAGTTCCACAGGGAAATCCCCAGGAATTTGAGATTGTTCGGGCAACGGGGCCCACCTTGACCAGTACGATGCTTGGAGAGTGCTGGCAATAGGACAAGAGAGCCGTACAGCAAGACCAAGAGACTCATTCCGGCCGCCCGCCACATCGGCGCAGAATTGCGGATGTAGACGACCATCGCCAGCAGAATCACGGCAACAACCAGTCCCCACGGCCCGAACGCACCCAGCGACGACGCGACGACCAGTACCGAGAGCATCAGTGTTTGCAGCGTGAATCGCATGGCACCTACTTCACTAACCTCGCATCGAGCCAAACGGCTCGGTCGAGTTCGTCGGCTCGGTCGGCGAAGTCGATGATTAGGTCTAGACGTGTGGCTTCGGTGATGTCGACCGACATGGGTACGGGCGGGTTGCCGCCGCGGACAGTTGGGCTGGTGTATCTGTGTTGTTTGTCGTCGACGTAAACTCGGAACCGCACACTGCCGCGGCCTTCGGTCGAGTCGTCGATGCCCAGGCGGGCGTCGAAGCGGGTGTAGGACCCGTCGAGTGTGTAGGTCAGTCGCGAAGCGCTGTGCAGGCCGAGACCCTTTAGATAGAGTCGCTCGTCGCACCAGAGCCGCCCGCCGGTGATGTTGCGGTCGGTGCCGTGCCTGGGCCATTTTAGAGTGAGATACGGCATGTGGCGGTAGCCGGCCGGTTCTAGGTCGGAAAGGTAGGTGACGCGACCGCCGAGCGGTTGCAGGGCGATGAGCTCTTCGGGCGACGTGGCCCATGTCTGACCGGCGGTGGTCACCTGGAGCACCTTGGCGTCGGTCGTCAGCCCAGTGGCGAGCAGCCGGCTGCCGTCGCTCAGACCGGTCCATGCACGGGGGCCTTGCGGGCGGGCGGTCTGCTTCAGTTCGGGGTTGAAGATCAGTGCGGCGATCCGGCCGGTTTCGATTTCGATCGGCCCGACTTTCGTGTCGAGCCCGACCGTGTCGTTCTCGATGCCGGTGACCAGGCCGGTGATTTCGTCGCCGTTGTGCAGCAGGATCCGATCGGAGTCGCCGGTAGCGCGGGCCACCCGATCCAGCAGTGCGTCGCGCTGTCGACGCCCGGCCGGCAGTTGGAAGACCACGCCGGCGAGCGACTCCAGGGGAAAGTCGATCTGCCCGAACAGCAACGAATCTGCCGCGAGCCGTTCCTTGTCGGCCCGAAGGACATCGGCCACGAGCAGCCCCCCGTCGGCCAACTGCACGATCGGCCCCCTGGACGGCTCGGCGAACGCGCCCCAACGAACCAACTCGGCCGCCGGCAACGAACGCGGCTTCCCATCGACGGTAAAGGTCAGTTGCCACTGAGCATCGGCCGCGACCAGTTGGCCCAGAAACGGATCTCCGTCGACCGGGACGACCGACGGCGCCTCGGCCATGGCGGGCAATGCGAGGAGCATGGGGAGGATGAAGAATGAGTGATGCATGATATTGGCTAGGGGTTCAATAACAAACCACGAAGTACACGAAGGACACGAAGAAACGAATGAACAGAACCCTCCATCACTTCCTTCTTCGTGTACTTCGTGGTTTGTTTGTTTCTTTTGAAGCTGGTTGCCCTGCGAAGTCTCCTGGCCGGCAGGATGTTGGTTGGGGATTCCCCTGAATTCTTGCGAATCCAGCTACGGCGTTGTTGTGGGCATGTTGTTTCTTTAGCGCTGGAAGATCGGCAGTTGGTTCTCCGGCATCAGTAGGATGATGGTGGCCATGGCGGTCGAGTATTCCAGACAGGTCCCGGAGTGCCAGTAGCCGTCGGCGTGTTGGCGCTCGATCAGTTCGTCGCGGATGGCCGGGTACCACCGGCTCCACGGCTCGCCGCCGACCTGCCACATCGCTTGCACGGCGTAGTAATGGCCGTAGAAATAATAGCCTTCGCGCCGCTTCTGGTCCTTCTCGGGCAGAAACTGCATGAGGTAGTCGGTCGCCTTGACGATCTCGGGCCCTTCGTAGACGCCGGCACTGTAGAGGGCGACGATACCGGCGGCCGAACGGGGAAAGGCGCTCTGGCCGCCCGCGCCGAGCTGGTAGACGAACCCGCCGTCGGCGTTCTGGCTCTGTTTGACGTAGTCGATGCAGCGGTCGATCGTTTCGTTGGGCACGTACAGCCCGGCGTTGCGAGCTGCGCGCAGCGCCATGACCTGGCAGATCGTCACCGAGATGTCGGCATCGAGGCGTTGCGGTTGATATCGCCAACCGCCTTGGGGGTTCTGTGTGTTGACGATCAGGTTCACCGCCGCGGCCAGCTTGTCGCGCAGCTCGGGCCTGCGCGTCATGCCGTAGCACTCGGCCAGGAAGAGCGTGGCGAAGCCGTGGCCGTACATGGGGCCGTGGCTCGACGAGCCCGCCGAGGCGATGAATCCGTTGTGCTGCGTATGGGCCAGGATGTAGTCGACCGCCCGGGCGACCGACTCGCCGTGCGGGCCGCGTCCCGGCATGCTCCCCGCCGACATCAGTGCCATGCCCGAGAGGCCGGTGACGGCGACGTTGCCCCGATAGCCGGCCGAGCCGAACGAACCGTCGTCGGCCTGTCGGGCGACGAGCCAGCCGAGTCCCCGTTGGATCGATTCATCGGTCGCGGGGGTGACCAGTTCGACGGCCGTTTTTTCCGGGTCGGACTTTTCTGCGTCGGACTCCTGAGCGTCGGCCCGATGTCCCGTCAGGACGCTGCAACAGGCGAGTAGGAGGAGGATGGATCGAACGGTATTGGGGCCAACGGCTGGCGTGGTTGGGTTGTTGAGGTTCTCATCGCCGTGCCGGCGACGGCTAAACGTTTTGTGTGGCACACACCGATTCATCACTCTTGCCCCTTTCCTTCCGTTAGGCGGCGGAAGTATTGCTCGATCATCAGTTCGTACTTCGGTAGGAATTCTTCGGGCGGGGACTGGAGCATTTGTTCTCGATCTCGCTGGGGGAGTTCGCCCCAAAGTTGTTTCATGACGTCTCGCATTTCGGCCATGTCGGGCCGCTGGGGGGTGGCTTGGCCCGGCTTGGCGTTGCTGGTGGCGGCCGGTTTGTTGGTGCTGGTGCCCGGCTTCGGCGGGCCCGGGCTCTTGGGACTGGTGCGCGACGCGACCGACTGGGCGCCCGGCTTGCAGGCACCCGCCTTGCACTGTTTGCATCGCTTTCGGGCCTGTTCGATGAGCCGGTCGAGGTCCGAGACGATCTGCTTCTGCAGGGTTTGCGTGCCGGTGCCCGCGTCGCCCTGACCGATCTGATCTTCGGCCTCGCGCATCCGTCGGGCGACCGAGAGCAGCGGATTACCGTCTTCCGCCTCGGCCGCCGGACCTAGCTCACGCTGCATTCGGTCGCGCAACGTGGCGTCGGGCGGGTCGGCCGGGTTGCGTATCGGGTCTTCGGGACCGAACAGCTCGCGGTCGAACTCGTCGATCGGGTCGGCGCCCAACTCGTCGAACAGTTCGTCATCGAGCGAGCGTGACTGTTGGGCATCGGCCGTTTGGGGCAGCGACCAGACGGCTACCATGATGACGGGCACCATCACGATCGCCGGCCAACTCGCAAAGCATAAACTTCTCATGGCAAATCCTCCCCGGGCAGCGGTGGCTGTCCGTCTTGGTTTTCTTCTTGCACGTCGGGCAAGGTTTCGGGATTCTCCTCGGGCGGTGGCGCGACGACCTTCATCAGTTGCAGCACCAGATCGGCCAGTTGGCCCTGCTCGGCACTGAGGGCCGCGTATTCGAGCCGTTGTTGTTCGGTCGGTCCGTCGTCTGCGACCGACTGCTGGAGTTGCCGGCTTCGGAGATTGATTTCGACTTGCAGGAGCTTCAACAGCTTCAATTGGGCCAAGGCCTGGATCGCCTCGCCGGGCAAATCACCGGTCCCCTGCCCTGCCCCGCCGCCGGAGTTCGAGTCGTCGTCCTCGGGCGGCTCTTCCTTGAGTGCTTCGAGCACCAGGTCCAGCCGGCCGGCCGCATGCTGTTCGGTCTCTTGCGTGGGCATGCCGGTCTGACGCCGGTCGAGCATGCCGGCCGCGCGGCCCATCGATCGGGCGGCTCCGGAAAGGGCCAAGCGAAACACGCCGGCGCCGGCCAGCTTCTCGCCGAGCCGTCCGCAATCGGTTTGGAGCATGCGCTCGAGTCGGGCCAGATCGCCCAGCCCGGCCAGTTGGCCTCTCGTCAATCGACCTTGGCCCTCTTGCAATCGGTCGTAGCGGCGGGTCTCGTCGAGAACGGTTTGCTGTTGCCGGCGGAGGTGTTTCAGCGCGTCCTCCATCCGGGCCAATTGTTCCATGGCCAACTCGGCTTGGGCCTGGCGCCGGCGCTGGGCCACTTGCTGCCGAGCTTCGTCGAGTGTCTTCGCCGCGTCGCCAGCCCGATTCATCTGCCCGGCGGCGTCTCGCGTGGTCTTTGCCGCCTGATCGGCCAAGAGGCGTTCGAGCCGCCGTGCCATCCGCTGGGTCTCTTCTTCGAGTTGCTTCTGACGGTCGGCGTCGGCCGGACGCTGTTTTTGCAGTTCTTCCTGCTGTCGCTGCAACTCGGCCAGATCGTGTTCGGCCTCTTCGAGCTTCTTGATCAGGCGGACCAGTTCGTGCTCGCGCCGGTTGGCCAGCACATCGAGCACCTCTTGGAGATCCTCGGCGATTTGCTGCTGCCGGTCGATCGCTTGACCGATCCGATTGCCCGCCAGATGGCCCGACGACGTGTGCATCTGTCCGGTGATGGCCAATCGCTGGGCTGCGGCCAGGGCGTCGGCAACCGTTTCGGCGGCCAACGGGTCGGTCTGGCGGAGATCGCCGACGGCCTGCTGCATGGCTTGTTGGACGACGCCCAAGCGTCGGGCCAGTTCGAGTTGCCGCCCGGCGAGGATCTTCAGATCGGCCGCCTCTTGGGGATTGAGGTCCTTCAGGTCGCGGGTCAACGTCTTTCGGCCCACCTCGGTGGTTCGGCCGGCCACCTCCTTCTGATCTCGCAACAACTGGCCGATCTGGCGGTGGAATCGCCGATAGTTGTCCCACTGGCCCAATCGGGCAAGCATCTGCTCCAGCGCGGCGATCACCTGATCCTGTTGGCGGCCTGCCTCGGACATCGGATCGCCGATCGACACCGTTTCCTCGGGTGAATCGGGCTGCTCGGGTGAATCGGTCCCCTGCTGCAACCGAACCTGGGCGGCCTTGATCGCGGTCGTCAGTTCCCGACCAATCAGCGGCAGGTGCTCGCGGTCGAGTCGATCGATGTCGTCGAGCAGGCCCTCCATGCGGCGACGCACATCGGGGCTGTCGACCTTGTTGTTTTCGAGGTCGTCCAACAGGGCCAGGATGTGCATCGGCACGCCGTCGGCACGATCGGTCAGTGTGCGTCGGACCTGACGCTGGTTCAGTTCGGCCGCCTGGAGACGATCGACGTCGACCTGCTCGAAACGCCCGAGCTCAGTCAGACGGATTTCGAGCGAACCGACCTGCGAACGGCCGTCGAGCTGCATTTTCAACACCCGGGCCAACTCGGCAAGGATTCGGCCCTGCCGCTCGGCGAGGCGATCCTGAAGCTGTTCCTTGGTAATGACGGTCAGCCGCCTCGGTTCGCTGTTGCCAAGCTGCGGGCGGTAATCGGAGGCCCTGACGTGGAACGTCAATTGCATGCCCGGCGCGAGTTGCAGATCGGCCAATTGCCAACGTCGCTCGATGACGCGTCGGTCGTCCGACTCGGCCATGCGGGCCAGCCCGCCGCTCGTCCGTGGCTTGACCTTTTCGGGGCCGTTGTAAAGGGGCAGTTCCGTCTCGTCGGGCGGCCGGTCGGGTTGCGGTGGACCGTCCGTACGGCTGAAGACGAGCGTCACGCTCCTTAGCGCCAGGTCGTCCTTGGCCGTTATTCGCAGGGGGACCTCGGCGTTGGGTGTGACGAACAGGCTGCCGGTCGGCCGCTCGACAACCACGCTGGGCGGTGCGTCCGCCAGCGCGTGGATCTCCCAACGCGTGTCGGGATCGCTACGGAGGTTCTCGCGGTCGGTCAGTTCGAGCCGGTAGGACCCGCTGCGCTGGATCGTCGGCGCCGGCGTGTCGGCTGCGGGCAGTTGGAAGCTGTAGCCGTCGCTGCTGAGCACGCCGGGGAATCGCCCGCCGTCGTCGAAGCTCAACACGGCCGATTGCAGCGGCTTGTTGGCCTTGGCAACGATTCGCATCCGTGTGCCGATCAGGGCACGGACGTGCTTTTGCGTCTTCTCGGTCGGCCAACCGGTATAGGCCGGCGGGATCAGGCGGATCGAAGCCGACTCGACGGCCGGTGGCTCGACCACGGCGACTTCGTGAAAGTCCATCAGCGGGTCGTCTCCGCCTTCGGCCCGATAGGAGAACGGGCGGATGACACTCTCGCGTCGAACGAGGGCCGAATGGCCCGCGGGACGGAGGATCTCGGTCTCCTCGGAAATCGTGCCGTCGGCCTGCTCGATGCGATAGTGGATCGTCACCGGCGAGGGCAATCGGGCACCGCGCGCGTCGACCAGTTCGACCTCGAAGGCCTGTCCCCGGGCCACGCGGTCGGGTGGACGCCGGAAGGCCAGATGATTCTTTCGCGGCCAGGCGACGCTGCCCAACGGATTGGCCAGCCGGGCCAACGCGATCTGCGACGAGAGCGGATCCGACAGCACGAGGATGGCCCCCAGCAGGCAGACGGCCGCCGACGTGACGGCCGCTCGAAGCGACGGCCGGCGGTCCAACACTTCGGAGAAATCGAGCCGATCGGTCTCGGCCTCGGTCCGCGCGATCACCGCACGACGCAACGCGGCCGATCCGGCAATCGGGTCGTCGACCGGTTGTTTGAGAAACTCGACCGAACTGACCAGCCGGTCCTCGAACTGTGGAAAACGCCGCTCAATGCGCGAGGCCAGCGCGACGTCGCTCAGTTGGGTCGCCAAAGGCTGGTACAAATAGCGCCAGGCCGTCCATCCCAGCGATGCCAGAACGAGCAGCGAGCAGATCACTTTCAGGCCCGGGTCTTGGAATCGGATCAGGTAGTCGGCCGATCCGAGTAGGATGAGCGTTCCAAGGACGACGGCCACCAGGCGGCTGATGCCGTGGATGGCCACCAGGCGTCGAACCCGGGTGCGTAGCGTGTTGATCTTTGTTTCCAGGGGATGGGACATGGTTATTCTCAATTCTACACCATTCCTCCGATTTTTCGGAGGATCCATTCGCCGATTAAGAGCGAGAGAAACAGCAGCAGCACGGGCCATTTGTTCCAGAGCGGCCTTGGTGGCAGCGATTCGATGGGGACTTGGCGACCTGGGGGGAGATCTTCCAGCAGGTTCTTCGCGTCAGTGAAGGTGTAGAAGCTGCCCTGGGTCTGCTTGGCGGCCGCTCGCAGGGCGGGGGCGTCCATTCGCACGCTCTCGAACTCGCCGGCCGGGGGTGTGACGCTGAAATCGACCGCCGGGGCCGGTCCGTCGGTCACCGCCGTGGCGAGGCGGGCGTGATAATCGCCCACGGTCAGGCGGCTGAGCGTGCCGGTGAAGATTCCTCGGGCTGTGGAACTGCGGTGCAACTGGACACGCTGCGTCTTGTGCCCGAGGTGCTCGACCATGACGATCACGCCGCCGTCGTCGGCCGGTGCTAGGCGTTCATCGGCGAATCGCACCCGCAGCCGGACCGGTTCGCCGTGGACGTACTCGCGCCGATCGGCCGAGAGGGTGGCCGAGCGGCCTTCGCCGACCAGTTTCGAGCGGCTGAGGTAGCGGATCGTCTGGATCCAATATCGGGCGAAATAGACGTCGCCCACACGGCGGCGCCATCGCCAGGTTTCGTCGGTCGCGTGCAACAGCACCTTGCCCGCCCCGACGTACCGCATGCTGATGACCGGAAGCGGGCGGCCGTCGTGGCCGCGACGGGTCGGATGCTCGGCCAGCACCAGCGCGGCCGGTTTCAGATCGGGCGTCTCCAACAGCCAATAGAGCGGCGGTAGGTTCTCCCAGATCGTCCGCGTCTCGGCCAGCGTGTCGCCAAGCTGCATCGGCGGGCTCGACAGCCCCAGCTCGGTCGGCCGGACCTGGAACCCTTCGGTGATCGGCAGATTCGGGTCGGGGTATCGCACGCTGCCGAGTTCCACCGGCATCAACCGGGCCAGCGGCGTATTGCCGTAGGCGCCGGGCATGTAACGCTCGCCGGCCATCAGCACCAACGCACCGCCCTTGCCCTCGTGGTCGACGAAATCGGCCAGGTTCTGAAGTATCGCATCGCTCAGCAGCGCCGGATTGACGTCGCCCAACAGGATCACGTCATAGGAGAACAGTTCGTCGCGCCCGACGGGAAAGACCGGCAGGGCCGAGGCGTCCTGTTCGGCATACTGCGGGTCGGCGTCCTGCAGCACCGTGCCGAGTTCGATCGTCTCGTCGCGCCCCAACATATTGCGCAGATAGCGGAACTCGTAGTTCGGATAGGCCTGGACGAGCAAGACGCGGATTTTTTCCTTGCGGACCTCGACGGCCCGTTCGCGTTGGTTGTTGTCCGTTTGCAGCTCACCCGTCTGTGGCTCGACCTCGACGACATAGCGAAATTGCCCGACCTTCGTCGGCCGGTAGGGCAAACGGACCTGTTGCGGCTGTCCGTCGGCTCCGACGGTGACCTCGATTTCCGCGAGCACGCCGGACTGGCTCTTCTCGCGTAGGACGATACGCACCTTGTCGCCCTGGAACCCGGTGCCGGTCAGCTTCATCTCGAAATTGACGACGTCGTCGACGAAGACCAACGGGTCGACCAGCAGATCGGCCAGTTTCAGATCGCGGACCGGCTTGTCGCTGCCGAGTCCCACGGCAAGCAGCGGCACGCCCTTGCGTCGGGCCAAGGCGGCCGCGTCGCTGAGCGGCGGCCCGTCGGTGTTGATCCCGTCGGTCAGCAGAATGATCGCTGCGGGGGTCGTGCCGCGAAGGTCTTCCAACACGGTCGTCACGGCCGTGCCCAGCCGGCTCGACTCGCCGCTGGGTACCAGCGTGCGGATCTCCCGGGCCAGTCCGTCGACGTCCGTGGCGACGGCCGGCCGTGCGCCCGCGAGAAAATAGACTCGCAACTTGTAACGCTCCGCGATCCGCCGCAACATGGCCCCGTCGTCCTCGCAAAGCAGCGTTCGCGCAAGGTTCCACCGGCTCGGTTCGAGGTCGGCGGTAGCGTCACTGTCGGGCGCATCACCGTCGGCTTCATCGGGCGGCATGCTTCGGCGGACGCGCTCGGTGAGCTTCTCGTGCAGTTTGTCCTCGTAGCGATCGACGATCGTCATGCTCAGCGAATCGTCGACCAGCACGGCCACGTAGGGCAATCCGGTTCGTTGCAGCGATAGGGCCACCTGGGCGATCATCAGCAAGACGACTCCGATCACGCCCAGTCGCATTGCCGCCAGTGCCATCCGAAACGGGCGGCCGGTGCGTCCTTCGCGTAGATAGATCGACACCACGAAAACGACCGCAAAGACGACGCCCAACAGCGTGGCCCATGGCGGCAGGCCCCAGGTGTGCTCCAGGCTCCAGACGGTTCCCTGGCCGGGGCCCGGCTGTTCGCCGAGTAGGCGTTCGATCCATGTTGGCAGTGTGCCGCTCATTGTGTCTGAAATCTCATTGCGTGTGGTAACCGAATCGCCAGGCGAGGAAGGTCTCGACGAACAACAGCCCCAGGACGAGGCAGAGCAGGTTGACCGGCCAGCTTTCCACTCGCCGGATCGGACCGGTCGGTTGTCGGGAGAAATCCTGCCACGTGGTCTCGTGAACGAAAGGGATGCCCGGCCAGACCTCGTCGCGCAGCCGGTCGACACCCAACGGCGTCAGGTCGCTTTCGATCGTGTCGACGTTGACGGCGAAAAGTCGGCTCGTATCGATCGGCGAGCCGAAGCGAACCGTATAGATGCCGCTGATCGACGTATCGGCGTAGCTCAACAGGCTATAATCACCGTCGGGCCGCAGGCTCAGTTGCCGGCTGCGGCCGTCGGGATCTTGCAGCAAGGCAGGCACCTTGCCCGTGGGGCTCGAAAGCGACGCGATCAGCATCTGCCCGACCCGGACGTTTTGCTGTTGCAGTTGGCCGCCGACGCAGAAGAGCAACAACTCCTGGACGATCGGCACGTAGCTGGGCCAGGCGGGCATGTCGGTCCACGAAGCATCGGCCGACGTGGTCACCAGCACGACGCGCCCGCGACCGATCGGTTCCTCGACGATCAGCGGATCGCCGGTGGCCGTCTTCAAAACGATCCGGGCCGCCCCGTCGTCGGGCACGGTCGCTTTGACGTACCGATAGACGGGCGTGGTCAACAGCCCGGCCTCCTCGCGGCCACGGAACGGGCGAACGATCGGGTGGGCGTACTCCATTGGATCGAGTCGCCGGACCGGCTCGTCGATCAGCGGACCGAGTCGGGCCGGCAGGAGACGTCGACGTGCCTCTCCATCGCCCGGCCCGCTATCACCGAGCACGCTGTTGTAGCGATCGATCAGGACGCTTGGGCCGAGGAAGAAGATCAGGCTGCCGCCGTTGGCCACATAGCCGTCCAACACGCGGGCCTCGCTCGCGGTGAACTGGGCCACGTCGCAAAGGAACACGCAGTCGTACGGTGCCAGGTCGCGTTCCAGCAGGGCGCTCTCGGTGACGATCTCCGCTTGCACCATGGCCCGAGGCGACGCTTCGTCCTGGGGAGAAAGGGCAAAGGCCAGGTAATCGGCTGCGCCGCCGAACGGTTCTCCCGACGGGCGTCCGTCGACGCACAATACGCGAATCGATTGCCGCACGGGCAAGGCCAGCCAACGATGGTTGTCGACGTCCAGGGCATCGCCGGCCGTGCGAATCTCGAGGTGATGATCGCCCGGCGTCTCGAAACGGTGCGAGAATCCGACGGAGGCTTCCCCGGACGGCGGAACGTCGACCGTCTTTTGCTCGACCGGGCGGCCGTCGACGAGCAGTTCGACCGATTGGGCGGGCCGTGGGCGGCGACCGAAGTTCTTCAGCGTGGCCTCGATCGAGACTTCTTGCGCCGGGGTATGGACCGTTTCGAGGGTTCGCAACTCGGTCACGGCGACGTTCTCCGTCTCCACCTGGCCCAGATCGATCACCACGAGCGAGGCCGACTCGGAAAGTTGTTTCGTACGTTTGCGGAACTCGGTCAAGGAAGCGGTGCTCAGCCGCGGTTTCCAGCCGACCCGTCCCAGGTCGGTCAGGAAATAGACCTCGTGGCCGGTCAGGTGCCGGTTCTCGCGCCGGGCACCGTCGACGATTTTGTGGACCATGGCCACGGTCGCGGGCAGATCGGCCGTCGTATGAGGCATCTCGACGCCGTCGATCTCCCGGAGCATCTCCTCGCGGTCCAGGGCGGGGGTCTCGACAACGGCCCGTGGCGGATCGGCCATCAACACCAGGGTATGGGCATCGCCCTGGCGGCTCCCTTCGACGATCTGCCGGGCAAGCTGTTTGGCCCGATCGAACCGACTCGACCCGTCGACCGTGTAGCCCATCGAGTAGGAGCCGTCGATCACCAACACTCGGTGCGTTCGTCCGGCCGACGTCAACGCGGCCCCGATCTGCTCGAAGTACGGCTCGGCGACCGCCAACACCAACAACACGATCAGCAGCGTGCGAAGGATCAACAGCAGCAACTGCTCGAACCGCAACCGCCGCTTCTGCCGCTGCATGGCCGCCAACAAATATTCCATGGCCGCCCACGACATCTCGCGATACTTCCGCCGACTCCAAAGGTGAATCAAGATCGGCGCAGCCGCCGCCGCCAGCCAGCCAAGCATCGGCAGGTTGGTCCATCCAAAGGCAAAGATGAAAGGAATCGGCAGCATACAGGTATTGGTTACTAGTGAGCGTTTATTCGTACTTCTCGACCAAGCCCACGGACTGCGGTCCGTGGGACTAGTACTCGGTAACAAGCCAATTGATGGGTGGGGTGGCTGGGGTGGGGGGGGGGGGGGGCCCCCCACACCGCCAAACGGG
>JAZFUB010000282.1:0-3272 GCA_036447015.1 Thermoguttaceae bacterium
CGGGAACTCTGCTTGAACTGTCACGACGGCGCCCCGACGATGGCCTGGCATTCCTCGACCCACAATCGCGAAGGCGTCGGTTGCACGGACTGCCACAACCCGCATCCGAAAACGGACGTTCCACGGGTGGTGAACATCAGCCGCACCAAAGCCACACGCCCGAAGCGGCTGCCGATGTCGGTCGACGAACCGGCCGCATGTTACGGGTGTCACCCGAAGATCTACGGCCGGACGCTCTTGCCGTCCCATCATCCGATCGACGAAGGCAAGATGGTCTGTTCCGACTGCCACGATCCACACGGCCAGGCACGCGGGGGACTCAAGGAGGAGACGATCAACGAGGTCTGCTACGAATGTCATGCGGAGAAGGAGGGGCCGTTCGCGTACGAGCACCCACCGGTCACGGAGAATTGTGCGTATTGTCACGAGCCGCACGGGACCGTGACCAACAATTTGCTGCGCCAGCCGACGACCTTCCTCTGTCTGCGGTGTCATTCGGGGCACTCGACGCACGACGCATCGTTGAACTGCAATCGATGCCATTTCGTCGACGGTGACCTCACCAACGTCGCCGGCGGGCCGATGGATCCGATGATTCCCACGACTCCTGCCATGCGGCAGGCATTGTTCACCGATTGTACGCAATGCCATTCGCAAGTTCACGGCAGCGATCTACCTAGCGGAATGGCGTGTTTCAACAGAATGGCTCGGTAGCCGATCGGCCGAGCGGGTTTTCTAGTCGCATCGCGTCTTGAGTGAGCAGTCGAATACCGGGGGGAAACATGAATCGGAAGGCTTACCTCTTGATCCTTGCGGTCCTGGCGCTGAGCCCTCACGGGCTGCTGGGGGCCGACGAGCAATGGATGTCGCTGGCCGCCGGCCAAAATTCCCGGGAGCCCTTGGGATGGTTCGACATGGCGTCCGGCCAAGGGCTCGATCGGTTCGATGCGTTTCCCGGCGGCGATTCCTTCGGCGGCGATTCCTTCAGCGGCGATTCCTTCAGCGGCGATTCCTTCGGCGGCTGGGACGTGGATGGTAACACGATTGACCCTTCGGGCGACTTCGATTCCTTCTTGACCAGCAGCCAGAGCCAAGACAACCGGCCCGGGCAGCCCGACGCACGTCGATCTTCGCCGCCGACGTCTCGCTATCAAGGCGACCTCCCGCGGCTTTCGTCCCAGCAGGCCTCGCAGAAGTTGTCCGTGGGAAGACACGTGGCGGAGCGTCCGGTCTTCGCGCTTCGGTTTGGATGGTGGGGCGTCGACACCGACGGAGATCTCAACAAGGTGGGCGAGTACCAGGATCTCGAGTCCTCGCCGTTTTTCGACGTCGACACGCTGCATTCCGACGGCATTCGCACGATCGACCTGACGGCCACGGGACTGGACAAGGAAAGCTACCAGGCCAACGTGGATTACGCCGGGCCATGGCTCAGGTCGGGCCTCGATGTCCAAAGATACTTGCACCGGCTCGACCACGACCCGTTGACCAATATGGGCGGCCTGCTCAGCGGCGAGGAAATCATCGGCGAGGACCTCAACGTGGGCGAGGATTATGCGATCCGAGTCGAGGACCTCAAAACGTCCTTCAAAGGCAAGCTTTCCGAGCATATCAAGCTGCGGCTGAACTTCCGGTTCCTGCGCAAAAGCGGTGAACGTCAGGCCAACTCCGTGAAACACTGCTTCGGGGACGTTCCGCAAGGCGGCGGGGCCGCACCAACCGCCTGCCACGTACTGAGCCAGCGGCAACGGATCGATTGGCAGACCGTGCGTTTCGAACCGATCATCGAGGGCAAGCTCGGGCCGATCCGCGCCGAATACTCCCGGCCGATGCGGGCATTCTCCCAGGGCGACCAGGTGGTGACCCAACTGTTCGGCACCCACTTCCCCACCCAACAGCCCTATTCGCTCGTGCCGGAGAGCACCACGCAGGTCGACCGGCTCAAGCTGGGCATCGATCTGCCGGCCAACACTCGATTCTACGGCCGCCTCCACTCGGGCGACACGCGCAACAAATTCCGCGATACGCACCGCAAATTCTATGGTTTCGACCTTCGGTTGACCAATCAACTGTGGGATCGGGCCACACTGACCGGCTATGCGACGCTCAACGAGCAGAAGAACCAGGACCTGCCGTTCTTTCTTCCAGAGGAAGAGCAGATGCTCGCTGTGCAAACGGCGGGGATTCCTCCGTATGGAATCCGACGTCCGATCGACTACTTCCGCAGAACCGTGGGCTTCGACGCAAGTTGGCATCCGTTCCGCGGTGACATGGTGCTCACGGGCCTGTCGATTACCGCCGGCGCCGAGCAGGGCATGATCGACCGTCGTCGGGCGGACTATGTCGTTCAAGAGCCCGACATGCCGCCGGGACCCGTCATCGACCAGCGGCGGACAGTCTCTACGTCCATGCATGTCGGTTCGACGTTGAGATGGTCACCGAAGCTGGAAACCCATATCCGATACCGGCTTCGTGCGAATCGCGATCCGCTCTTCGCGGTGAATCGGTTTTACGGCTATACCAACACCATGCTGCCGGAAGAGGAAAGCCTTCTGGAGATCGGCGGCACATGGGTACCGTGCACGAATTTCCTCGCCACGGCCACGGCCGGGTTCGAGAGTCGCCACAATCGCTCGGGGGTTGCCAATTTCGAGGAAGACAACTACCCGATGACCTTCACGCTCTGGTATGCCCCCACGTCGAAGTGGTCTTTGTCGGCCGGCTACGGATACTATTCGAACTGGATCGATCAGGACATCACCTTCCCCAGCGACACGCCGGGCGTATCGATCGGGGATACGCGAGAATGGAGCTATGGAGGCCGAGGCCGGGTGCTCAGCCTCGGTGGCAGCGTTGTATGCAGTCGACGACTGACGATCTCGGCCGGATTGCAGTTCGTTCGGGCCCAGGACGCGTTCAGGCAATTGGCCCCCTGGCCCGACCTCTCGGGCTACTCCGACGTGTTTGTCGAGCGTACCCGGCTCAACACGGGCTTCGATTGGATGCTTCGAGAGCACATTTCCGCCTATTTCCGCTACGTCTACGAGGACTATGAAGACAAGTCCGAGACGTTCAACAGCGGCACCGCCCATATGTTCTTGACCGGTCTCAGCGCAATCTACTAAGAGACCACTGCGGTAGCCGTCCATATTGCCAGGATCATGTGCCACGCTGGTGTCACACGGATTTCCGTTACCACTGTATCGGGAAATCGCGACAACCGGGCCAGTCGCTGCCGTCGCCATAAGGTGTTTGTACGGAAGCATTTTCAG
>JAZFUB010000283.1:0-4186 GCA_036447015.1 Thermoguttaceae bacterium
CTCTCTCGGGAACTAGAACCAGAGAGCGGCTTCCGTTATAACTACAAAGTTGGTTTCAGGAAAGAATGCGATTCGGCACAGGATGCGGCCTTTTCGGTGATCAAGATGGCAGCGTTACGTAAACGCTGGCAGTTCTGGCGATAGCGGCAGCAATAGGGGCACACACTCTTGAAAGAGTTGTGGGCGTCGAAGTCGGGAAATTGCTTTTCGGCTACCGCTTTGACGGTAGCGAAGCTTCCGGCAAATTCAATGCTTCAAGATGCCGACGAATCAGATCTCGCTCGGGTTCCGGCAACCGCCCGAAGGGCTCGGCCATCGTGTCGTCGCATATGTCGAGGCACGAGAGTGCGTGCTTCAGTGCCTTTGCCACGCGGGCACCGCCGTGGGCCACTTCGTAGATCTTCTCTCGAACCTGCATCACACGGACGTGCAATTGGGCGACCCGATCCATGTCGCGACGCTGGGCCGCTTCGTAGAGTTCGACGTAGAGCCGTGGAAAGAGATTCGCCCCGCCGTTGACTCCGCCATGGCCGCCGAGCAGGACGGCCTCGGCCAGCAATTCTTCCGGGCCGATCAGTAGCGTGAAGTCGGCGTGCGCCGCGGTCAATTGTCTTACGCGACGGAAATAGACCATGTTGGCCGAACTGTCCTTCAGGCCAACGATGCCGGGCAACTCGATCAGCCGAGCGACCGTTTCCGGCTCGAACACCAATTTCGTGTGGCTCGGCATGTTGTAGAGGAAAATCGGCAACGGCAGCTCGGCCGCGATGTGTTCGACGTAGCGCTGCAATTCGGCCTGATCGGCAGGGAAGTAAAAGGGAGCCGAAAGCACCACGGCCGCCGCGCCCGCATCGGCTGCGTAGTCGGCCAGGTTGACCGATTCGGTAAACGCAGCGTCGGTTACGCCGACCAGCACCGGCACGCGCCCGGCCGTCTGCTCGCAGACCGCGTCGATCAACTCGCAACGGAGCCGATAGCTGAGGCTCGGCCCCTCGCCGGTCGTGCCGAGAATGAACAGCCCATGCACGCCGCCGGCAAGAATGTGCTCGACGAGCCGTTCCAGGCCGGCCCGATCCAGCGTGTCGCGGTCGGTAAGCGGTGTGACCATCGGCGGAATGATGCCGCAGAGCGGTCGGGGGAATGGTTGAGCCATAGTGTTTGTTCGATTGGGGTGGGTAGCGGGAAGCAGTTCCAGTATAGCACACACCCTACAGCGAGAGGACGAACTTGATGAGGTCTTTGAGTTGTTGTTGGCTCAGTTCCTCCAGGCCGCCGGACTTCGCTCCGTGCTTGCCTTCGATGAGCGTCTCTTCGATCGTGGCGTGCCGGCCGTTGTGCATGTAAGGGGCCGTCCTCCATGCCTCGATCAGTGTGGGCGTATCGAACCGGTCTCGCATTTCGTAGGGACCGCGCGTACCCACGTCGTGCATGAGTTGGTCCGTAAACAGCGGTGCGGGATGGCATCGCGAGCAGCCGACTTCACGACTTTCGAACAACGTCTTGCCTCGCCGGGCTGCCGCACTGAGCCGACCATGTACAAGATGCGGACTGGCCACCGGCTGCAACGCGCCGAGGTATTCGTCGATAGCGGCCGCGTCGTCCTCTCGCACCTCGGCGAACAGGATATGCTCGATCCCGCTGCGGACCGCCACCTCGGCCGACGGCCGGATGCCCGACGCCATGGCGGGCGGCGTGCGATGGGCAAACACCATGCTCTTCGTGTTCTTCGGGTTGCCCACGCCGTCGTTGCGCAGGTCCCAATTCAGCGTGTCGGCACGTGCGTCGGGATGGCAACTCGAACAACTGTGCCAATGCTGGTAGCAGAGCGTCGCGTCGTGAAACAACATTTCGCCGCGTCGCCGGGCCGCCCACTCGGGCTTCGGACCCAGACGGATCGTTCGACAAGAAGCACCACCTTCCGACTGCAGGTCGACGACGTCCAGCGTATCGCTGAAGTACGCGGCAACATAGACCGTCGAGCCGACCACCGCCAGACCTCGCGGCCCGATGCTCGGCAGCCCGATGCGTCGACGTACGCCGGCCAGCGTGGTCTGATCGATCGGAGTCCCGCCGAGTGTTGCTGTGCGAGTTCCCAGACGTTTCAGCATCTCAGGCAGATCGACGACGCTCAGTTCATGGCTGCCGGCATGCGACACGCAGAGCGAGTTCCCATCGGCCGTGCAAGCGATACCCCAAGGATTGCCGGCGCCCCGGTAGAGATCGTCCAACGAGATCGTATTGATCCGCCTCTTTTGGGCCGTATCGATGATGCTGATCACATTGGTGTTCGTCCATCCGGCATCGACCTGTGCGGGAACCAACTCGTAGTTTCCAAGCGTGTGCGTAAGGAAGGCGAACCGCCCGTCGGGCGACAGCGCCATCTCGCGCACGCCCACGGAACCGTTGGGCAACCGGATGGCAGTCGTCCGATGCGTTTGCGTATCGATGACCGTGACGACCGGCGCGATATAGAACCGGTCGGCCCGATCGGCGGCCAGATGGTTCGCGACCAGCACCGATCGGCCGTCGGGCGTGACGACCGCGGCGATCGGCTCGCGAACGGCTGCCACGCGGTCACGCTGCACGCCCGCATCGAGATCGATCACCGAGACGTCGTTGTCGAACCGATTGCAGACATACAGATGCGTCCCATCGGGCGAGAGCGCCGGTCCACACGCCGTGTGGCCGACCGGAATCCGGGCCACGACTGCAAGCGAGTCGGTCTGCAGGACGACGACCGTGCTCTGCGGCGCCGCACAAGTGACGTACAGCTTCGATCCGTCGCCGGAAAGGACCATGCCGGTCGGTCGCTCGGGCATCGGAATTTGGCGAGTGACCTTGCCGTCGGCCGGATCGACGACCAGGATGCTCTCGGCATCGGCACATGCCACGTAAAGAGTCGTGCCGTCCGCCGATGCCGTCAGCGCGCAGGGTCCCAGGGGCGAACGCGCATCCGAAGCCTCGGCACAGCTTGCTGCCATGAGGCCGCAGACCGCCAAGATCCAGACGTAGGTTTTGCAGGGCATGCTCTGCATGAAGTAGACCCTATCGACAATCGATCCGCGGATTCTTCCTGTCCCCATGATAATTGAAACCGAGCAGATCGCAAATGCCCAAGAAGGACTTTGCCGAAGAACGCACGTTGGGCGGCTCGCTATTGGCCCGACGTTGAACCGTCGGCCGTGAGAATGTCGCTGAGAAACAACTCGCCGAGCGTCTCCCACTGGAGTGGGTAGTCGGACTCGCAACCGACCAGCCGCCGGCCATCCTCTTCGCATTTGCACCACCGCACGACCGCCGACAGCGTCAGGTCGATGTGCGACGCCTCGTCCTCGATACAGATCACGATCGGCTCGCCGGTGCGGAGCGAACCGGCCAACCGCAACAGAACGCCGCTGCGAGACAGGTCGAGCAACTCGGCCCGAAGCGGCACGGAAGTCGCCGCGGCGTTTCGTTTTACCTGAACGCTGAGCCCCGGCGCTCCGGCGGCCTGGTGTCGGGGCTTGCGAGCGACATGGTTCCAGTATTCGTCAGTCATGGCAATGGACCGGTTCATGTGGTGATACCGGATGAACTATATCTTACGCAGCCCGCACAGGCGCCGTGTTCCGAATGTAGCGATCGTGCGAGTCAGAGGACTAGCTACCGGGCACCAGCTACCGGCTGTCGTACAGATCGCCATAGCTGATGAGCTTGATGCGGCGGCTCTTGACGACTTGCTTGACCTTTTCGCTGGTGAAAGCCTTGGTCACGGCGTCGCGATCGGCCGCGACGTCGCGATACCCATGATGTCCGATCGCTCGCATCTCGGGCGTGTCGATGCCCGGGTGTTCGACGGCTAACATGAACACGTCTCATCGTACACGAGGCAAACGGCTCCGTCACCACCGGCGGTGACCGGCGATTGGGCACAACGACCCACCATCGGGGGGGTGCAGCTCCATCATTCCTTATGGTTCCAGGAAGGTTGCAAACGTGCTCGTTTCGGTTATGCTAATTAGCCTAGCCTGAATGGTCCCCGCAGGATGCCCATTCGTTCGGCAGGACAGGCCGAATACCTTCGGGCTCAACGATTTTCGAATGCGGGACTCTCGCCGTCCCTCGCGTCGCTACGGCACACGCCTACCCCAAGGCCGTCGACGTCCGAGTGAAGCTGGCCCCGCCTTGCTTGCCCCAGTTTTCAGTC
>JAZFUB010000284.1:0-4729 GCA_036447015.1 Thermoguttaceae bacterium
TCCCTTTTTCCTCTTTTCCCCTTTTCCCGATCCTTCTTCCTCCTTACATTCCCCCGTGCACGTCCCCCCGTGACAGAACCGACAACCCATCTTCAACGCCCCTACGTGGATCTACAACGTTCCCTTCGTGCTCGGCACGTCGCTAATCCGTGGGTCCGATTCGACGGCCACGCGCAGTGCCCTGGCGGTCGCTTTGAAAATACCTTCGGCGATATGGTGGCTGTTTCGGCCGTAGTGGACCGTCACGTGCAGGTTGCAAAGGGCATTGGCTGCGAAGGCCTGCCAGAAATCGGCGACCAGTTCGCTGTCGAACTCGCCGATCTTCGGCGAAGGAAACTCGGCATTGAACACGAAAAAGGCCCGACCGCCCAGGTCGACCGCGCTGTCGACCAACGTCTCCTCCATCGGCAACGAAAAATGCCCATAGCGGCGGATGCCCGCCTTGTCGCCCAGCGCTTCGGCGAAGGCCTGTCCCAGGCAGATGCCGACGTCCTCGACCGTATGGTGCTGATCGACCTGCAAATCGCCGTCGGCCTTGACCGAGAGGTCCACCGCCGCGTGTTTGGCCAGCAGCGTGAGCATGTGGTCGAAGAACCCGACGCCCGTGTCGACGTCGGCCAGCCCAGTCCCGTCGAGCGACAGCTCCAGCGCGATTTTCGTCTCGGCCGTTTGGCGTTCGATTCGGGCAGTACGCGGCATGGTTCGATTCTTTCCTCGGTTCGCAGGCAACACTCAATCATACGATGCGGGTCAACCGCTGAAGGCAGGCGTCGATTTGCTCGTCGGTGCCGACCGAGATTCGCAGTCCGTCGCCCCAGCCCGGATAGTCCATGTATCGGACGAGAACGCGGTCGGCTTTGAGCCGTTCGTAGAGCGGTTCTACCGGTTGATCCGGATGTACGTTCCAGGTGAAGTTGGCCTGCGAATCGACCGTCGCAAACCCTAGTTTCCGCATCTCGCTGGTCAGACGAGCCCGCGTGGCGATGATTTTCGATCGGCTCTCGGCCAGCCACGCTCGATCGCCGATGGCGGCCGTCGCGGCGGCGATCGACAGGGCGTCGCAGTTGTACGAGTCCTTCACTTTGGCCAACTGTTCGATCATCTGCGGCTGGGCCACCAGGTAGCCGAACCGCAGCCCGGCCAGTGCGTATGACTTGCTCAGCGATCGGGAGACCATGATCTTTTCGCATCGGGCGACCAGGTCCAGGCAGTTCGTCTCGGCGAATTCGCCGTAGGCCTCGTCGACCAGCAAAGGACAAGGGAGCCGCTCGGCCAGCTCGAGGATCTGTTGCGGCGGAATGACCGTACCGGACGGACTGTTCGGGTTCGGCAGGAAGACCAAACGCAGATCGTCCGTCGCGGTCGCGAAGGCCTCGGCCAGCGACCAGTCCGACTCGAAATGGATCTCTTCGCTTCGCGCGCCCTGGATCCTCGCCAGCGTGTTGTAGAGGATGTAGCTCGGATACGGCAGCCGCAGAAGCTGTCCCTCGCCGACGAACGCCCGGGTGAGGATCGTCAGGATGTCGTCGCTCCCGTTGCCCGCAAGGATCCAATCCGGTCCGATGCCGGGCACCTCGGCCGCGAGCACCTCGGCCGCCTTGCGCCGAAACGGCCAGGCCATCGGGTCGGGGTATCGCTGCAAGCCGCGGCGCATCGTCTCCTCGACCGCCCGAGCCACCGCCGACGAGGCCGGATAAGGGTTCTCGTTCGTGTTGAGCTTGATGAACTCGTCGGTCTGCGGTTGTTCGCCCGGCACATAGCCGGCCATCGCTTCGATTTCGGGTCGGAAGTAGGGCATGGGGTCGCGGACACGTTACGTGGCGAGGAGCGTGATAGTGATCAATACAGAGTCCCGTGGGGGACGTCACTTGACAGTCTTCAATCGGACGGACGGCAGGCGTTTTAGTTTTTGGGAGCGGGGGTCGACTTCGATTCCGACCGATTCCAAGGCCGTCACGCCCAGAATCGGTTCGGCGTCGTCGGCACCGAAGATGACCGTCGAGCCGACGATGTCGCCCATGAACTCGATGTCGGCCGTCGTGATATCCAGCTTTACCTCCGAACCGTCGGCCAGTTCGTACGTCCGCTTTGCCTTGGCGGCCAGGCCGATTTCCCGAAGATGCTTTGCGGGAACCAGGCAGTCGATCGCTCCGGTGTCGACCAGGAACAATCCTTCCCAGGTCTTGTCCGGATCGGCCGGATTACGGACCGTCACGGTAACGTGTGTTACACCCATGTTTCATTCTCCCACTGAGCATCATATCTGCCAGCGCCTCACTGAAGTCTACCACGGCGATCCACGGGAGACAATGTTTGGCTCGTCCTGCAGGCCGACGAGGCCGTGTTTGCGGTCAATCCTCACCTTCTTCACGCAAGATTTCTTCCATCTGGGCAGCCAATGCTGCCGCCTTGTTCGTGACCACGTCCCACACGATTTCGTAGTCGACGCCGAAGTAGTCGTGAACTAACTTGTCACGCATACCCGCCATGGCACGCCACTGCACTCGCGGATAGCGCTGCCGAAAAGGTTGCGGGACGTGCTTGACCGCCTCGCCGATGATCTCGATGCTGCGGACATACGCTCGCTTTGCCGTTTCGTCGCCGAGAAAGTGGTCGAGATTCGAGGAGCTAGCTTCTGTGGCAAGGTACTTTGCCTCATCGAGAATATGCCGGAGGTACTCAAGCGGCGAAAGCGACATACTCGACCTCCTCCAAGATTCTCGGGCCGATATGAGGGCTCAACGCCTCGGGCGTGACGACTTCTACTCGGCGATCGAACAAGTCCTCCAGCAGAAACGCCAACTCCATAAAGTTGTCGAACGTTTTTTGGCCGGGTTCGAAGTGAACCAGCAAGTCCACATCACTTTCCGGCCGCTGTTCATTCCGGACGAATGAGCCGAAAAGCCCTATCCGAAGAACACCCAACGCTTCGATCTGCCGCCGGTTCTCCGTCAACGTTCGGAAAACGTCGTCTTTGGTCTGTACGGTTTGCGTCATCATTGCATTCTCCGCAGAGGGAACACGTCGCCACCTCGCTGAATTTCGACATTCACTTGTCGGGGGTCTGCGAACGTCTCGTTGAAGTCTACCACCTCAATCCACGGAAGACAACATTCAGTGCATCCGCACGAATTCGTTTAACGCCCAGCCGTCCCGGGCGATCACTCGTCCTCCAAACGGATCTCGACACTTGCCCGATGGGCCGTCAATCCTTCCTTCGTCGCCAGCACTCGCACGTCGGGAGCCAGGTGCGTCATGCCCTTTTGTCCGAAATGCAAAACACTGTGGCTGCGCAAAAAATCGTTCGACGAGAGGCCGCTGGCGAATCGGGCGGTGCCGCTGGTCGGCAGGACGTGCGACGGGCCGGCCGCATAGTCGCCCAACGCAACCGGCGTGTAGTTGCCCAGGAACGCGGCGCCCGGGTGGGCGATCTTCTCCAGCAGTTCCTCAGCGTTGTCGGTCGCAATGTGCAGGTGCTCCGGTGCGATCTCGTCGGCCAACGCACACGCCTCGTCCGCATCCCGGGCAAGGATCACCGCGCCGAACGCTTCGAGGCTCTCTCGGGCCAACTCGCCTCGCTCGAATTGGGCCAACTGGCGGCCCAGTTCGGCGACGGTCGCGTCCAACGCCTTTTCATCCCAACCGATCAACACGCTGGCACCGGGGGCGTGCTCGGCCTGGGCGATCAGATCGGCCGCCGTATAGTCGGGCCGGGTCGACGCGTCGACGATCCCCACGACCTCGCTGGGCCCGGCGATCGAGTCGATGTCGCACTCGCCGGAGACGTGCCGTTTGGCCAGAGCGACGAACAGATTGCCCGGCCCGACGATCTTGTCGACCCGCGGAAGCCCCTCGACGCCATAGGCCATCGCGGCGACCGCTTGTGCCCCGCCGAGCCGATAGACCTCGGTGATCCCCAACTCGTGGCACGTGGCCAGCAGATCGGGATTATAGGCCCCGAACTTGGTCGGCGGCGCGACGACGGCCAGTTGTTCGACCCCGGCCACCTGTGCCGGCACGGCCGTCATCAGCACGGTCGACGGATAGGCGGCCGCCCCGCCGGGTACGCAAATGCCGACTCGATCCAACGGTCGGTAACGCTGGCCCAAATAGCCGTCGGGCCGCTCGACCCGCACGTCGCGGTGCAAAATGGCCTGCTGGAACTCGCGGACGTTTTCACGAATCCGTCGAATCGTATCAATGAACTCGGGCTCGGCGGCGGCATGGGCCCCGGCCAACTCGTCCCCCGGCACGCGAATCGTCTCGGCCGTCAGTCGTGCCTTGTCGATTCGGGCCGAGTAGTCGAGCACGGCCGGCAGCCCCTCTTGTTGCACCGTACGGCAGATACGCTCAACGACCTGCACGGGCGAAAGCGGCTCGCCGAAGACCTCGACCGTAAGCCGTCGCCCCGCCTCACTGACGATATTCCCCCGCGGGCTAAGTCGTTCCCGCAACTCGGCCATAGCCGCCCGGATATCGTCCCGCCGACTGTCGATGCGCCGGATATTCAGAATCTCCTGATCCATGGGTCGATCTATCCCGTATTACCTTTATCCGAAACAGTTGCGAAGAGCGGTCTGGTGTCGCAACCAACGCAAAAGTGCGGAACTTACGGTTCCCTGCGCCATCCTCGTTTAGCGGCCGGGCTTGCCCGGCGCGTTTCTAACTGCTCTGGTCGACAAAAAAAACGCCGGGCAAGCCCGGCCGCTAAACACGCTTGCGACTAAAC
>JAZFUB010000285.1:0-6373 GCA_036447015.1 Thermoguttaceae bacterium
GCTCGAAGTGAGAGAGGACGGTTGCCGGCAGCGATGTGTCGTCGGCGGCGTGGCCCGCACTGGTGACGGAGTCGTCGGCCAATTCGGCCTCGATCTGCAGATACTGTCCGCCAAAGGCAGATTTCGTTCGCAGGACCCGAAATCCCTCCTCTTCGAACACGCGCGACAATGAATCGCTGCTGAAATAGCAACAATGCTCGTAGAGGATGTCCCAGATTCCTCCCTGGGCAAAAGTGCAGCGGGCGTCGGGGACCTCGAAGAAGACGACCGTCCGGCGGCCTGCTTGGCACGTCCGGCGGACTTCAGCGAGAAGTTGCCGGGGCTCGGCGATGTGTTCCAGCACGTGACGGCAGCAGATCAGGTCCACGGCGTCAGACATCAGCGACGCGTGGTAGGGGCCGGCAGTGAAGGTGACCGAATCGTCTTCCGATGAGGGTCCTGCTGCCTCTAAGTCGGGATCGAAGCCGGGATCGAAGCCCCAGCCGCGGTTGCGGCCGTCGCGGCAGAGAGTCCGTAGAAACTGGCCGTCTCCGCAGCCGATCTCCAGGACCCTCTTGTCGTGGAGTCGATAGTCATCGGTCAGACGCCGGGCCAATTGATCCGAATACTCGCGGAAGACGGCCGAGTAGTGAAGCGAGTTCTCGTAGTCCGGGCCGTACTGCATCCGCCCGGGATCGAACGCCACGTTATAGATCATGCCACACAGCCGGCAGTGAGCCAACTGGATATCGCCGGTGGCGGCACCCAACGCCTGCTCACGGCTCGGATACAAGACGTTGCAGTGGATGGGCACTCCCTGCAACTGAGCAAGAACGGTCGTCTTGGCCTGGCGGCATACGGGACACGGCTGCGACGGGTAGGTTTCCATGATCGGCGACCAATGAAAATGCGGAGCAACGATAGGGTACGGGGATTCGGCCGGGTTACACCGGAATCAAATCCGCCTCGACGCCCAACGTCTCCAGGCATCGGCGAATCTCATTGCAGTAGATCGGGTTCATCACGACCACCGCCTCGGGGCGATACTCCTTCAAAAACTCAGGAGCAACAACTTTCTGTCCCGTGCCCGGCACGTATTCTCCCTGCTTGTATGGGTTGATGTCGACGACGTACTCGATCGCGTCGCCGACGTCGAGAGTCGTCAGGAAGGAGACGCACTTGGATCCTCCGCCCCATGCGATCGGACGACGACCGTCGGCTGCCAAGGCCAGGATCCGCTGCCTCCACTGTTGAATCCGGGTGGAACACGCGTCCTTGAACCGATGCACGTCTCGGCTGAGTTCCTCCAGCCCGTCATCTGCTTCCGGGCACGGAAGTGGCTCCCGGCGGCAGGGACGCGCCATGATCCAGATGTATTGATCGTCGAAATCCCGTCGAGTCTCCAGCACTTCGAAGCGGCAACTGCGGAATAGCTGGACGAGCGACCCGAGACTGAAGTACGAGCAGTGTTCGTAGTAGATATCCCAAAATGCCCGTTCGCGTAGCACGCGAGTGACGTCGGGGACCTCGAAGAAGACCAACGTGTCCGGGCGGTCGTCGATCGATTGTCTGATCGTTTGGACGAAGTCGCGCACCGGCCGGATGTGCTCCAGCGTGTGGCGGCAACAGATCAGATCGGCCGAGAGATGACTGTACTTCGGCGAATAGAGATCCTGGATGAAGCGGACTCGCGACGATGCGTCCGGGGCGACCCGCTCGGGAATGGCGGCCGGGTCGATGCCGATTCCTCGATTCTCCCCCATCTCGCACAGGGTCGCAAGAAACTCCCCCTTTCCGCAGCCGATCTCCAAAATGTCCTTGTCCCGAAGGTCGTAGTCGTCGACCAGGCGGCCGGCCAGTGCTTGGGCAAACCGGCAGAATCGGGCCGAGAAGTGCTGCGTCTCCTCGTAGCGAGGCGAGTACTCATGAAGGCCGGCATCGAAGCAGACGTTCGTGATCATGCCGCACCGAGGACAGAAACCCAATCGGAGATCGCCCCGCGGATACTCGACCGCTTCGGCCCGCCCGGGCATCAGCAGGCAGCTATGCGCGGGAACGGCGTCGATCTCGTAGAACGGCAATAGCGTGCCATGGCCGCAACTCGGGCACGCGTGGTTGACCGTCTCTTCCGGCCTGACTTCGACCTCTTGTGCAAGCTTCATTGTCAGAATTCCCCCGATGTGGTTCCGACAAGAGGAGCCTCCTGCTGCGAAACGACTTCCAGTCGAGGGATTGGTACGATGACGCGCCCTCCGCGTCGCAGGTACTCGGCCTGCTGTTGGAGAATCTCGTCCTTGTGGTTCCATGCCAACAAGAGAACGTAATCCGGCATATCGCGCAGCAAGCGAGACGCATCGCAAATCGGCAGATGGACGCCCGGCATGTATCTACCGTGCTTGTGGCCGTTTCGGTCCACGACGTAGTCCAACAAGTCGGACCCAATGCCCGTGGAGTTCAGCAGAATGGTCCCCTTGGCCGCCGCAGCGTAGCCGACGACGCTCTTGCCCGACTCCTTCAACTCGCGGAGCAAGCGCATCAACTCCTCTTGAATCTCCTTGACCCGCAGCGCGAAATCGCGGTAGTAGTCGATTCGGTCGACCCCCTGCTCGCGCTCTTCACGGAGGAGTTGCTCGACCGAAGAGGACGGTCGGGCGTGGCGTTCGACGTAGAGCCTCAAGGAACCTCCATGGGTCGGAAGACGCCGGACCTCGTTGATGAACAGTCCACCGCTGGAAAACAGCTTTTGGAGAGCCGTCACCGAGAAGTAGCAGTGGTGTTCGTGGTAGATCGTGTCGAACTCGCACCGTTCGATCAAGTCTCTCACATAGGGCACTTCGAACACCGCCATGCCGTCATCCTTCAGCACGCGGCGAACTCCGGCGATGAAGCCCGGCAGATCGGGAACGTGGGCAAGCACGTTGTTGGCGATCACGACGTCCGCCAGCGTCCCTTCCGCATGGAGCTCTTCGGCCAATCGTTTCGTGAAGAATTCTTTTTTGACGCGAATCCCCGACCGCTCGGCCACGCCGCTGGGGCCGTCGGCCGGATCGATTCCCAAGACGGGAATCCCCCGGCTCTTGAAGTTCCGAAGCATGTATCCGTCATTGCTGGCGATTTCCATCACCAGGCTCGACGAATCGAGGCCCCGTGCCATTTTGCCCCGGGCGTCGATCAACTCGCAAGCGTTCTCTTCGCAGTGTTGCAGCCACGCCTGCGAGAAGGAAGAGTAGTACGGATAGTCGTCGCCGAAGAGCTGCTGCGGAGGAACGTTCTCTCGAATCTGGACGAGCGAACAATCCTTGCAGAACAGCACCGTCAGCGGAAAACGGGGTTCGACCTGCTGAAGATCCTCGCTACGAAGGAGCCCGTCGGCAAGCGGCATCTCGCCCAACGAGAGAATCTCCTCGCGGTCACGACTCCCGCAACCACGGCAGCCGGTAGTATCCCGGGCCATGTCCGTATGTTGCGGCACTGTGCGCGTATCTCCCGCGACCCATCGAAGCGACCGGTCCAGTCGACCGTCGCGTTGCAGCGCCTCGATCTGCTTGATGCGCATGTAGGCCGGTCCAAGAAAATCGTCCATCGTCAGGCCGTGCTCCTTGTAGGCCTGATAGAGCTCTTCGATCCCGTCTTCGACCGTCCAGCGCGGTCGATAGTCCGCCAGCGTGTTTTCCAGCTTTTGGCAGTCGACCTTGTAGCAGCGGCTGTCGGGGCCGGCTCCTTCGGCCAATCGGATCTTGCTTCCAGGTACGTACCGTTGGACGAGCCGGGCGACGTCGCGCACCTGGTAATTCTCGCGAGTGCGGCCGACGTTGAACGCTTGATTGTGCACCTTTTCCCGAGTTGTCTGGAGGATGGCCAGGTAGGCCCGGGCCACGTCCTCCACGTGAACCAGCGGCCGCCAGGAACTTCCGTCGCTCTTCAGCAGCACTTCACCCCGAAGCAGCGCGTAGCCGACCAGGCTGTTGACGACCAGGTCGGCTCTCAGACGCGGAGAGTATCCGTAGACCGTCGCACAGCGGAGGAAGGTCGGGCTGAAGGTGTCGTCGGCCATTTCCTTCACGTCGGTTTCCACCAGGATCTTCGACGATCCATAGGGTGTGACCGGATTGAACGGGGCCCGCTCGTCGACCAGTTCAAGGTCGCCGGCCGCACCATAGAGGCTGCAGGAGGATGCGAAGAGGAAACGGTCGACCCGGGCCTCCTTGGCCAGACGTGCCAGCCGTACCGATGCGAGGTGATTGACCTCGTACGTACAGTCCGCGTTGAGATCCCCCAGCGGATCGTTGGAAATGCCGGCCAGATGGATCACGGCGTCGAAACCCCGAAGATGCGAGACGTCGACGTCTCGAACGTCCATATCGAGGCTGGGAATCTTCTCGGGCGAGGGACCGAGGTTCCCGTCGGTGAACAGGCCGCTGTCCAACCCCACGACCTGATGACCGCCCAGGCCGAGCATGGGCACCAGGATGGCGCCGATATATCCTTGATGGCCGGTAACAAGAACTTTCATGCGATCAGGTCCAGGTTTTCCAGGACGCGTCTCCGCTCTGCCAGAGGCTCTCCAGCAACAGACGATCCCTCAAGGTATCCATGCACTGCCAGAACGAGTCATGCTTGTAGGCCATGAGTTGTCCGTCGGCGGCGAGCCGTTCCAACGGCTCCTTCTCCCATTGCGTGTCGTCCCCGTCGATATAGTCGAACACTTCCGGCTCCAGAACGAAAAACGCACCGTTGATCCAGCCCTCGTCCAATTGCGGCTTCTCGGAGAAGTCGACCACGCGATTCTCTTCCAGCGTGAGTTTTCCAAAACGAGCAGGTGGGCGGACCGCCGTGATGGTTGCCAGGCGGCCATGCGACCGGTGGAACTCGAGCAGCTTTCGCAGATCGACGTTCGAGACGCCGTCGCCCCAGGTCAGCATGAACGTTTCTTTGCCCAAATGGGGAGCCAACCGTTTGATCCGTCCTCCGGTAGCCGTCTTCTGCCCGGTATCGACGAGTTCGACCGTCCAGTCCTCGAGGTGGTTTCGATTCTCAGCCGACACGTTGCCGTTGCGGCAGTTCACGACGAGGTTGCCGCTGAGCGAGTAGTAGTCGATCATGTATTGCTTGATGCACTCGCCTTTGTATCCCAAGGCAATCGCGAACTGGTCGAACCCATGGTGGGAATAGTGCTTCATGATGTGCCAGAGGATCGGCTTCCCGCCGATCTCGACCATCGGCTTGGGTTTGCTCTCGGTCTCTTCTGCCAGCCGGGAGCCGACGCCGCCGGCCAGAATGCCAACCTTCATGGTCTCTTTCCAGTCTCGCTCAGGGTCGTATGGGTCAAACTGTCCCGTTCCTGCCAGAACTCGACCAGGAGGCGTTTCCATTTGGTCCACTGAAAAGTGTAGCTCACGGCCGCCGCCATGCAGCCGAGCCGCTCGTGCCACGCGATTTCGGGTCGAGCGATAACTCGAAAGTGCCCTCGGGCGACTCGCACCATCTGCGACCAGGTGTTGCACTGCGAGGCACGGGCGTCGAGCCAGGACTCTCTCTCTTGGGCCGACGCGAGCGTGCAGGACTGGCCTTCGTGCCGCCGCGAGAAGAAGAGGACCTCCGGTATCTCGCCGAAAGGTCCCAGCAGGCTCAACTCCGCAAGCAGCGTCTTGTCGGAACCGTAATAGGGTCGATGCAGGCCCGTCGTTCGCAGCGCCTCGGCACGAATCAGCCCGAAGATCTCGAATACCCAAAAGGTCCGAAGCAGCACGTCTCGATACCGCCGATGCGGCTGCGCGGCGCCCAGATCGCGGCTCCGCTCGTTCTGCTCGATCTGGGCCAAGGCTCGGGGCGTCAGGCCGGACAGTGCGGCAAGGGCGGCCGGCGCGATCGGCGCTCCGTCGGCGTCGATGCAGCCCGATCCGCAGTGGCACAGCACGACCGACGGATCGGCCTGCAATGCGTCGACACAACGATCCAGAAACGTGGGCTTGCAGATGTCGTCGTGAGCGGCCCATTTGAAATACTCGCCGCGCGAGAGCTCGAAGACCCGGTTGAAGTTCCAGGCGGCACCCCGGTTGTCTTCGGCCCGATAGTATCGGATGCGCCGGTCCCGGGCGGCGTATCTCTGGCAGATGTCCGCGGTGGCGTCGGTCGAGCCGTTGTCGGAGAGGATCAGTTCGAAGTCGGTGAACGTCTGAGCCAACAACGAGTCCAATGCCTCGGCGAGATACTGCTCGCCGTTGCGTACCGGCATGCCGATGCTGACTTGGGGGTTGTTTTCCGCCATCTTGCTTCCGATGTCAAAGGCCACTTAGAACTCGTACAGGAATAACTTCCCGATTCAGTTCTTGGGTGTTGGCTTTGAGCAGTGAGCTTTGAGCTTTGAGTCATGGGCTTTCCCACTGCTCATAGC
>JAZFUB010000286.1:0-4804 GCA_036447015.1 Thermoguttaceae bacterium
GCCACCCGTGAAGAACTCCAAATGATGTTGCTGAAGCTCTACGAAGAGAACATCCAAGCGAAGAACGCGGGAAATCGGCCTCCACATACGATTCTGATCGTCACGCACGAGTTGAACGAGGCGCTCTACGTTGCCGACCGAATCATCGGCCTGTCGCAATTCCACCGCGAAGGTGAGCAAGGGGCAACGATCGTCTACGACAAGCCGGCCCCCGTCTTTCACCCCGACGAGCCCAAGGAAGTGGCCCAGTTCTTCGAGCAGAAAGAAGAGCTGCGCCGCGCCGTCTTCGACCCCGAACACCTCCAGCATCACGCCCAGTTCGTCTCGTTCTGGACTGACCACAGCCGCTCGACCGGAGAACCCACCCCATGACCGATCACGAGTTCTTCAGCCGGTTCGCCCGAATCCTGAACTCCGGCCAGTCGCGCAGCGTCGTGCTCTGTGGGAATATCTACGACCTGTTCTACAACGGCTCCGAATATGTCCCCCTGATCCCGCTGCTTTGCAAGAAGTCGAAGACCTCGGGCATCATCCAATTGGTCTACGAACTGAACGGGCCGATCCGCATCAACGGCGAGCGCGACCGCAAGGAATTGCGCAATGCGTGGATCTCCTGGAAGTCGGGCATGGACTACGATTCGCTGGTCATCCAGGACATGACGAAAAAACGATCGGAGGCCGAACGGCTTTCGGGCCAGTTCGAGCGGCACCTTCGCGAGGCGATCGGCAATCCGACTTTGGCGCTGGAGTTCCTCCGTCAGTTGACGATCTGCTCGCGCAGCCACTTGCGGCCCGACCTGCTGATCATCATCGAGGCGGCCGACATGCTGTTGCCGGCCGGTAGCGGCGACGTCGCACAACTCAACGACAAACAACTGCGGCGGATCAGTATCGTGCAGGACTGGTTCGGCGATCCGGCATTCATCCACGGCAGCGATTCCGTCTGCCTGATCGCCGAATCACGCCACCTGATTCACGCGCGCATTGCGAGGATGCCGCAGGTCCTCTCCGTGGAGGTTCCGGCACCGTCGCTGGAGGCGAGAGAGCACTATATCGAAACGTTCTGCACGGCCGCACCGTCGAAACCCGACATGTGGTCGACCCCTCGCAAACTGGCCGAATTCACGGCCGGGCTTTCGATCCACGCGATTCGACAACTCCTTGCGGGTGCGGCCTATACCAACGAGAAGCTCGTCCCGGCAAGCGTCATCGCGAAGGTTGAAGAATACGTGCAGGCCCAACTGGGCGAGGACGTCGTCGAGTTCAAGAAGCCGTCGCACCGGCTCGACGACGTCGTCGGTTTCACCCGGCTGAAGGAATTTCTCCAGGGCGAACTGATCCCCCGGTTCAAAGCCAAGGGCCAGAAGGCACTGGCCGGCGCGGGAGTCGCCGGTCCGATCGGCTCGGGCAAGACGTTCATCTTCGAGGCCGTCGCCGCCGAGTTGGATCTGCCGGTGCTGGTGCTCAAAAGCATCCGCAGCCAATGGTTCGGCCAGACCGACGTGATCTTCGAACGGCTGCGCCGCGTGCTCGAAGCGCTCGACAAGGTCGTGATTTTCGTCGACGAGGCCGACACCCAGTTCGGCAGCGTCGAGGCGACCTCGCATGCAACCGAGCGGCGCCTGACCGGCAAGATCCAAGCGATGATGAGCGATCCACGCTTAAGAGGCCGCATTATCTGGCTGTTGATGACCGCGAGGATCCATCTGCTCTCGCCCGACATTCGGCGGCCGGGGCGCGTCGGCGATCTGATTCTTCCGGTGCTCGATCCGCGCGACGACGATCGGCGGGCATTCGTCGATTGGCTGCTTCGGGCCGTGATGCGAGAGCCTTCGGAGCAGGACGTCACGGCACTCGATTCGCTCACCGAGGGCTACTCGGCCGCCGCCTTCGCGTCGTTGCGGTCGCATTTGAAAGCCAGTCAGGAAACCAACGAAAAGGACATGACGATCGAGCAGATCTGCGAGATCGTCCGCGACCATATTCCGCCGGCAATCGGTCTGACCCGCAGATATCAGACGCTACAGGCGTTGATCAACTGCACGCGACGCAAGTTGCTGCCCGGCGGCGATACGGAAGAACTCGATGTCGAACGGGAACGAGAGCGTTGGGAACAAGAGATTCGTGAACTGGAGGCCAGAGGGATTCGTTAATCGGGCTCGCATTGAAAAAAGAACATCTTCCCCGTTTAGCTGTCGCCGGTACGGCGACTTGAACACCGGTTCCGGCAAAGTCGCCGTGCCGGCGACAGCTAAACTGAAAACCTCAGAAAGCAAAGACCATGAAACGAATGATCTTGTGTGTGATGTGTCTCGGACCGATTGTTGGGTGCCAAAAGGCTGACCCCGACGCCAAGGCCTTCCTCGACACCTACCAGAAGGAGTTCGCCGAGCTGGAAAAGGCCTCGGCGCTCGCATCGTGGGCGGCGTCGAACTCGGGCAAGAAGGAGGATTTCGCCAAGACGGCCGAAGCGCGGCTCGCGTTGAAGAAGTTTCACAGCAATCCCGAGAGCTACAAGACCATCCAAGCGTTGCTTGCCGCCAAGGATCAGTTGGACCCGACGGACGTGCGTGTTCTGACCGTGGCCGAACTGGCGTTCATGGGCAACCAACTATCGCCCGAGATGCTCAAGGAGTTGGTCACGCTGTCGACCCAGATCGAAGAGACGTTCAACACGTTCCGCGGTGAACTCGACGGCGAGAAGCTGACGAACAACGTACTACTGGACATGTTGGCCAAGGAAACCGACTCCGCCCGTCGCAAGGCGATGTGGGAAACACTGAAACAGACCGGCGCGGCCGTCGCCTCGGATTTGGTGAAGCTTGCCGAACTTCGCAACAAGGCGGCCGAGGAACTCGGTTTCGCAAACTATTGGGAGATGGAAATCCACCTGCAGGCGCACGACGCGAAGCAATTGCTCGCAATCTTCGACGAACTCCAACAGGTGACCGAGCAGCCGTACAAGGAGATGAAGGCCCAACTCGACGGCGAGTTGGCCGAGCGATTCGGGATTCCGGCCGATGGGATGATGCCGTGGCACTACGACAACCCGTTCTTCCAGGCCGCGCCCCCCTCGGCCGCGGTGGATCTCGATGAGTTCTACAAGGAGAAGCCGAAAGAGGAAATCGTCGAACTGGCCGTCACGTTCTTCGACGACATCGGGCTGCCGATCGACGAGATCGTTGCCCGAAGCGACCTCTACGACCGCGAAGGCAAGGACCAGCACGCGTTCTGCACCGACATCGATCGCTCGGGCGACGTGCGCACGCTCTGCAACATCAAGCCGACCGTCAATTGGATGGACACGATGCTCCACGAGCAGGGCCATGCCATCTACAGCGTGAGCATCGATCGTTCCATGCCGTTCAACTTGCGGGACTCGGCCCACATCCTCACGACCGAGGGGATCGCCATGATGTTCGGTGCCCTGGCCGGCAACCCGACCTGGCTGACCGGTTACGCCGGCGCCGATCCGGCCCGGGTTGCCGAGGTCGAAGCGGGCATTCTCGAACAGCGTCGCCGCGAGCAGTTGATCTTTGCCCGCTGGGCCATGGTGATGCTCTACTTTGAGAAATCGATGTACGAAGACCCGCGGCAAGACCTCAACACACTCTGGTGGGATATGGTCGAGCGGTACCAGCACGTCAATCGTCCCGAGTCGCGCGACCAACCCGACTGGGCCGCCAAGCCGCACTTCACGATCGCGCCGGTCTACTACCACAACTACATGCTGGGCGAGCTGTTTGCATGCCAGTTGCGACACGTCATGGCCGGCATGGCCGATCACGAAGGCTCGGCCGCTACGCTCAGTTTCAACGGCCGCAAGGAATTCGGCACATTCCTCAAAGAAAAGGTCTTCGCGCCGGGAACGTCAGTCCCCTGGCCCGAATTCGTCGAGAACGTGACCGGCGAGGAATTGACGGCCCGACATTTTGCGAAGGAAGTGGAGTAGACTACTTGCGCTCCAGCTTTTCTTCCGCCGCGCTGCGTCGGGAATACCTTGGTGCTAGTGCGAACAGATCGTCCCGGCGTCCGGCCGCATAATCCCTTGCGGCCAGTCGGGCGACCGTCGCGGCCTTGGGGATCCGGTAGCTTGCATCGAGCATGGTCACGCCGTCGGGCACGCGGTCGGACAGCTTGTGCAGGACCGGTCCCGTAATCAGGGTGCCGCCGGGCAGGCTCTCGAGCCAAGTGTCTACGTCGACAAGTTCAGCCGCTGAGGTCGGCCGAAACCAGCCCTGCGTGTCCCGCTGAAAAGCCCCAGCGACGACCTCACCCCGCTGGGCGTCGACGACCGCAGTCAGGGCCCGAATCTGGTCCGGTGCGCCGGCCGCTATGGTCTCGAGCGTGTCGATCCCCAGCACGTCTGCTGAGACCGCGTAGGCGAACGCCTTTGCCGTCGTGATGCCAATTCGCAGGCCGGTAAAGGAGCCCGGGCCACTGGTCGCGGCCACCAGTTCGACGTCCCGCGGCTTCCACCCGACCTGTGAGAGCAACTGCCGCACGCCGGGTGCGAGCGATTGGGCCATGCGTTGCCGGCGACACAACTCTAACTGGGCAAGCAGGTTGCAGCCATCCATGGCAGCCACGCTACCGATCAGTTCCGTAGTTTCCAGCGCTAGGATTCGCACGACTTGACCATGGAATTCATTAACAATAGACTGTGATATGCTTGCGAGCGGATTTATGTTCGTCAATACCCCCCCTCGCCGGATGTAGTCGACCGGCGTCAGAAAGTATGGTCGCGTGAAACGAGCCGTCATTAGCGATATCCACAGCAACCTCGAAGCACTCGAGGCCGTGC
>JAZFUB010000287.1:0-14081 GCA_036447015.1 Thermoguttaceae bacterium
GGTTATCGTTGTCGACGATCCCCATCCCGCCCGTGTCGACCAGTTCGACGAACCGATCCTCGATCTCGACCAATTGGGTCACGCGATCGCGAGTCACGCCCGCGGTCGGATCGACGATAGCAAGGCGGCGGCCGGCGAGCCAATTGAAAACGCTCGACTTGCCGACGTTGGGCCGACCGACAATGACAACCTGTGGAACTCCCATGAAACCTCTCACCTGGGGTGGCGTCTCCCCCCAGATGCCGAGAATCGGCCCCATGCCAGAGATCGCCGCGCAAAGATCTTCATCTTTCATCATAGCTAGCCGAGCCGGGCTGGGCCAGTGGCGATCTGGTGCAGTGGCGATTTGAGCTGCCCCCCATTCCATGGTTTTCCTCGGGCGCTATACTGTCTGGAGGCCCACAGAGGGCAATCGCGCACCTACTTCCAAGCCCACCGGCGGCGACCGGTGGGACCCGCGGGGCGACACCAGGCAGCCATTCGATACATTCTCTCGGTCCCACGGGTCGCCGCCCGTGGGCTTGGTCGAACGGTATGCAGCGTTCATCCATGCTGCACTCGGGAACTCCGGAACCACTCAAGGCGATAGGAACGACAACCATGGCGAAGAAAACGACCAAGGCCGCCGCGAAATCACCACGGGCCGTGCGGCAGCGGTTGGAAAGCCTCCAACGGGCCGGGGTGACGCATGTGGCCAAGGCGCCCGCCGGAGCGACGACACCTCCTGCCGCCGACGTCGACGAAACGGAAAATCCCGCCGCAGCCTTGGCCGCCGTTGCCCAGGAGGTGGCCGCTTGTACCCGATGTGCCGAATTGGCGGACTCCCGGACCCAAACCGTCTTCGGCGTGGGCAATCCGCAAGCCCGGCTGGTCTTCCTCGGCGAGGCGCCCGGCGCCGACGAGGATCGTCAGGGAGAGCCGTTCGTCGGCCGGGCCGGCAAACTTCTGACCGACATCGTCCAGGGCGGCATGGGGTTGCGGCGCGAGGACATCTATATTCTGAACATCCTCCGCTGCCGCCCGCCGGGCAATCGAAATCCGCTGCCGGCCGAGGCGGCCAATTGTCGCGAGTATCTCGACCGCCAGTTGGACATCATTCGGCCCGAGTTCATTTGCTGCTTGGGAGCAGTCGCGGCCCAGAACCTGTTGGACACGACCGACACGATCGGCAGTATGCGAGGCCGCGTGCTCGACTATCGCGGCATCAAGGTCGTCTGCACCTACCACCCGGCCTATCTGCTGAGAAATCCGGCCGCAAAGAAGTCGACCTGGGAGGACATTCAACTGTTGATGAAAGAGATGGGGATTGAGCCTCCCAAGAAGAGATAGTTTGCTACACACCGTTTAGCTGTCGCCGGCACGGCGACTCTGTTGGTGCGATATCCTTCAACGCGAAGTCGCCGTGCCGGCGACAGCTAAACGGTGGTTGTCGAAGTTTTCCCCCGTTCCATAGGGACTCACGCATGCTCCCCGAAACCATGAAATGCTACCTGGTCACGAAGGACGCCGAGGGCAACCTCTCGGCCCGGGTCGACCGGCGGCCGCTCGACGAGTTGCCCCAGGGCGAGGTGCTCGTCCGTGTGGCCTACTCGTCGTTGAACTACAAGGACGCCTTGGGGGCCACCGGTCATCCGGGCATCAACCGGAAATTCCCCTACGTGCCGGGCGTCGACGCGGCCGGCGTGGTCGTCGAGAGCGGCGTCTACGAATGGGTCGAGGGCGATCGGGTCGTGATCAACGGTTTCGATATGGGCATGAATCGCTGGGGTGGGCTGGCCGAGTATGTCCGCGTGCGCGACGACTGGCTCGTGCCGCTGCCGTCGGCTCTGACCCTGCGCGAGAGCATGATCCTCGGTACGGCCGGTTTCACGGCCGCGCAATGCGTCGATGCGTTGCAGAAAAACGGCATCCAGCCCGACGACGGAGAGATCGTCGTCACCGGTTCCACCGGCGGCGTGGGCAGCTTTGCCGTGGCCATCCTGGCAAAGCTCGGATACCAGGTGGCGGCCGTCACCGGCAAACCGACCGCCGAAGACTATTTGAAGGGACTCGGAGCCCAGCGCATTCTCACGCGCGAGCAGGTCGACGACCAGAGCGGCAAGCCGGTCCTGCCCGCCCGATTCGCCGGTGCAATCGATTGCGTGGGCGGCAACATCCTGTCGACGATCATCCGTTCGACGAAACACGGCGGTTGCGTCGCCGCCTGCGGCCTGACCGCCGGACACGAACTGCCGATAACCGTCTACCCGTTCATCCTCAGAAACGTCACCCTGGCCGGCATCGACAGCGGCTGGTGCCCGTTGGAACTGAAGCACGACATCTGGAAACGCTTGGCCGGGCCATGGAAACTCGACGGGTTGGAAGAGATCGCCAAGTTTATCCAACTCGAAGAACTGCCGCCACAGATCGACGCCATCTTGGCTGGTAAGGTCACGGGTCGGGTGGTGGTTGAAATCGGTGGGGAAGAGGGGGATGTTTGATCGGGGTGGAACGGAAGTGATCGGGAAAAGGGGAAAGGGGGAAAAAGGGAAGAAGGAAGTTGAGGGAAAGGGGAAGAAGGGATTGGGTTTTTTCTCCCCGCCTCTTCAAGGGGCTGTCAAATGCGGGCGGAGCAGGTCGGACCAGAGCTTGTAGCCTTCGTCGTTTAGGTGGAGCCCGTCATCCTTGAAAATCTCGGGGCGGGGTTTGCCGTCTTTGCCTAGCATTGGCTTGTCGATGTCGAGATAGATTAGCCGGGGGTCCTTCTCGGCGACTATGCGGATCTTTGCGTTCGCTTCTCGGATCTTGTCGACTAGGTTCCAGCGGCTGATGCTCGGCTTGATGGCGACGAAGATGATGCGGGTTTTGGGTAGCCCTTCGTGGACTTTTTCGACGAACTGCTTGTAGTCGGCCAAGACTTGTTTGGGACTCTTGCCGGACGCGATGTCGTTGTCTCCCGCGTAGAAGACGATCGTCTTGGGCCGATAGGGCAACACGATTCGGTCGGTAAAGTGGAGCGAGTCGACGATCTGCGATCCGCCGAACCCCCGGTTGATCGCCCGGCGGTCGGGGAAGCATCGCTCGAGATCCCAGCCGACGATGCTCGAACTGCCGAGGAAGAGGATCGCGCCGGTCGGCGGCGGAGTCTGCCGGTCCCGCTCTTCGAAACGCTGGATGTTCGGTTCCCAACGATTCGGTTGCGACGCGGTCTGTGCTTGTGCATGGAGCCCGGCCGCCAGGAGGATAACGATTGTGGTCGACAGTAACGAGATATTCAAGACGGAACGATTCGATCGCATGGTAGGGTTCCTTGTATCAGGGTGTCGGGTGCCATACCCACGCTTGCGTCAGGGCCGTCCGGGGATTCAGGGTGTCCAATTACACCGTCCAAGCCCACCGACGGCGTTCGGTGGGACCGGGTGCCGTGGACGGGTCCCACCGACCGCCGTCGGTGGGCTTGGACGGTGTGTTTCGTTTCGCTTGAGAAAGCGTAGGTCAGGCTGCTATGGCTAGTCGATCGCCTGCTCGACGTACTCGACCGCTTTGGCCAACTGCCGATCGACGAACGGTTCCTTCTCGTTTTCGTCGTCGTCGCCGTTTCCGTTGGGTTGGAACGCGTCGCGTTGAAAACGCCACTTCCAGAGTCGGACCAGTTCATCGTTCTCGACCACGACCTTGTATCCGTCGTTGGGGGTAACGCCCCAGTCGTCCTCGTCTTTGGCATCTTTCTTGCGGTGGATATTCTTCTCGCTCGGGCGCCAATAGCTGGCCGTTGTGAGTTTCAGGATGCCTTTGTCGTCGGGCAACTCGATCACTTCCTGCACGGTCCCTTTTCCCCAAGTACGCTGCCCGACGATGACGGCCCGCCCGTGGTCCTGCAAGCAGGCGGCGACGATTTCACTGGCACTGGCGCTCGACTGGTTGACCAACACGGCCATGGGAAAACGTCCGACCGTATCATCGTCGCTTGCTTCGAAGTAGCTCTTGATCTGTCCGTCACGTCGTCGCGTGGTGACGATGGTGCCCGAGTCGATGAATCGGTTGCACATCTTCGTAGCTGCCGTCAGCAATCCGCCCGGATTGTCGCGAAGGTCGAGGATCAATCCCTGCACGTCGTGTTCGATCAGCCATTGCAGTGCTCGGTCCGTCTCCTTCAGCGTTTTGTCGGCAAAACCGTTGATGCGCAGATAGCCGATGCGATCGTGTCCTTCGAGGAAGAAATTCCACGAGCCGTCCGGCCCTCGCGTATCGCCCAGGACGGTGTCGAGTTCGATAATCGCGCGAATGATTTCGATGTCGACCGGCTGGTCTTCCCCTCGGTGCAGCAGCGAAAGCACGACCGGTTCGCCCGGCTCGCCCCGCATGTCCCCGACGGCATCATTGAGCGACAGCCCCTGGGTGCTCTTTCCGTCGATTCGGAGGATCTTGTCACCGGCACGAACACCGGCTTTGTAGGCCGGGCTGCCGACCAGGGGACTCATCACGGCCAACTGATTCGTTTCCTTGTCGTACCCGACGTGCATCCCGACGCCGCCGAACTGCCTGTCGAGGTCTTCGTAGAACTCCTTTTTCTTCCGGGGAGAGAGGAAGCTGGAGTAGGGATCGTCAAGCCGCCCGACCATGCCTTCCATGGCCCCGAGAAACAGCTCCTCTTGTCCGACCGGTTCCAACGAGCGTTGGTCGATCTTCTTCATCACCTCGACGAAGATCCGCCCATACTGATTCTTGTAGACCTTCTGATAGCACATCAGCGAGACAATGCCGACGGCCACCAAAACGACCAAATTGCGACGAGGCATGAAACCTGTTCCAAAAGAGGGGGGAGAAGGAGAATCCCAACACTTGATCCTCTGACTATCCTACCCTGCCTAGGTGGGCTCGGGCAAGGGGCCGTTTGGCGAACCATTTGACTTGCCCCCGAAAATCCCCGACAATCGGGCCTGTCTTCCTGTGCATGGTCGTTAAACAAGAGATTCAGAATAGCTTACGATTGCTAGCGTCGACCTCAAGCGGCGCTGCCAAACGAGAAGAAGGTACCACCGATGTCCCCCTTGCCGACCGTTCTGGTGATTCTTTGTGGCGCACTCGCGGCCGACCAGCCGCAAATCAATCCGGTGCCTCGGGCCGTGCTCGTCGACATGGCCCGGCAGTGGACATTCGACAAGGATCGGGAAGATTGGATCGCGCAAAACGAGTGCTCGTTGTCGGCCGTCGACGGTCTGCTGACGATTCGCTCGGCCGGCTCGGACCCCTATTTCCACCAGGCACTCGATCTGCCCGGCGGTCACATGGCCCTGACGCTCAGAGCCCGATCCCGTACGACCGGCGTCGGCAGCATCTTCTGGACGACCGACCAACTGCCCCATCGAAGCGAGCAACGGGCCGTCCACTTCAAGTTGCAACATGACGGCCAATGGCACGAGTACACGGCCCGATTCCATGCCCCGGGCCAATTGACCGATCTGCGGATCGATCCGGGCCAAGGGGAAGGAATGTTCGAGATCGACTGGATCCGTCTCGACTACGCCCAGCCCCATCCTTTGATGATCCAACGTGTCGACGCGACTGACCGGCCCGACCAGTTCGCTGTCCGGTTCGTCGTTAAGAACGATCGTCTACAGCCGATCGAGTTCTCGGCCGCCGGCAGAAACTACACGGTCGACGGCGGTGCGACCGTGGTGATCGAGCGACCGACGGACCCGACGACACCGATGGAATCGGTCACCTTGGAAATGCAAGCCGACGAGATGCCGTTGGTCCGACGGACCGTTTTCGTGCATCATCCGCAAGCGAAAACCGACTGGCTTGTCAAATCGACGCCGCAGCCCAGCGATCACCGCCGAGAGAAGTTCGTGTCGATCGACGTTGCCCCGGACGGCTCGATGGCACGCATCCGGCGCGACGGCAAACTGGTCGCCATCCTCGGCCCGTTGGTACTGGTCGACGGGCGGATGCCGAAACTCGAACTGGTGGAAGATGGGGTCCGTTCGGTCCGCTTTCGGGGAGAAGGCGTCGAGTTGACGCTCGCGGTCGAGGCGAACGACATCTCGGTCAAGATCGATAGCCAAAGCCCGTGCGAAGGGCCGATCGTTCGTGCGTTGGGCGATTTGCAGCAAGGACTCTTTGCCGGACTGGAATACCTGGGCCGGGGCGAGCAGAGTTCGACGACACTGGATATCGAGACCTCCGAGCATCTGCGTTTCGCCCCCGATTCGATCAAGGTGACCATGCCGCTGACGGCCTTCCTAACCGATCGGGCATCGGTTGCCATGACGTGGCGCGACATGCAGTTGGAGCCGACCTTCGCCACGCCCAATTTCTTCGACGGCACCGAAGATCATCGCATGGCGCTGCGAGGCCGGAAGATCGAAGCAACCGTCCGCATCGATCGATCGTCGCTCGAGGAAGCCATTCTCTGGGCCGTCGACCGGGCGGGCGGATTGCCGCCGCTGCCCGAACCGCCACGCACGCCTGAAGAGCAATGGAAGCTGTGTCTGAAGGCGCTCGACGGCCCGATCAAGAGCGACGAGGGGTGGGGGCATTGTGCGGGCGAGCGATGGGCCCGACGACCTTATGCCGACATCGCTTCGACGATCTGGCGACTGTCGGGCAACGTGCCCGACTTCCCTCAGTTCGTGCCCGGGGGGGCGCACGTGGAGAACGAATCGATCTACTTCGTCACGGGCCGTGCGCAGTGGTGGCTCGACCACAAGTCGCGTCAGGTCCGGGGCATCCTCGACCGGCAACAGGCCGACGGTTCGTTCCGCTACGACGGCAAGTATCGGCGGGGACATTTCGAAAATACAGCCAGCGGTGTGTGTGCCAGACCGGCCGCCACCCTGTTGGAGTTTGCCCGAGTCACCGGCGACCGGAAGGCGTTGGAGGCCGGTGTTCGGGCACTTCAGTACATGAAGCGTTTCCGCACACCCCGTGGTGCCCAGGTCTGGGAAGTTCCGCTGCACACGCCCGATCAGTTGGCTTCCGCCTACTTGGTTTGGGCCTATATCCGCGGCTATGAACTGACGGACGACGAGACGTTCCTAATCGAAGCGAAGAAGTGGGCCGCCTCGGGAATCCCGTTCGTCTATCTTTGGAGCCGCTATCCGACGATGCTCTACGCCACGCCGCCCGTCTATGGTGCGACCAACTGGCGGGCACCCGTCTGGATCGGCCTGCCCGTGCAATGGGTCGGCGGCGTCTATGCCTATGCGCTGACGATGCTCGCCAAGCACGACGACTCATTCGACTGGAACCATCTGGCCCGGGGTATCCTGATCTCGGCCGAGCAGCAGCAGTATCCCGACGGCGAGTGGGTCGGATTGCTGCCCGACGTGTTTTCGCTGGAAGATCAGCAGCGCCACCCGGCCCGGATCAATCCGTGCGGCATCGCGAGTCTACGGATGGCACTGGATGGACAGTTGGACTTTCTGTCGGTCGCAACCGACGGGCAGCACCGCGTCGCGGCTCCGTTTCCGGTGAGCTTTCGCTATGGGGAGGCCCATATTCGTGCGAAGCGGGGGACGACGTATCAGGCGATTATCGACGGGCAACGGATCGTCGAAGTGAAATCCAACGGCAACGACGTGATCCGGTTGGACTAGCAATTCGCTGAAGAAGTTGGCCGGGAATTCCTCACGCTGCGCACCTACTCTTCTAAGCCCACCGGCTGCGTCCGGTGGGACCCTGTGCCAAACAAACTCGCCCGTTGCATCGAAGCCGGTCCCACCGACCGCCGTCGGTGGGCTTGGGTTGTGTTTCCAGGCCCACGCTATTTCCCGGACCACTGCTTCTCCATCGCCGCCTTCATCGCCTGCTCGGCCTCTTGAATTTGGCCCGCCTTCTGGCAGATCGTGCTCATTGCGATGTGGCTGAACGGATCGTCGGGATCCAACTCGCAAACCTTCCTGGCATGTGCGACGGCCTCTTCGTGGCGGTCGAGATTGCCATAGAAGACGCTCAGCCCGGTGTGGGCCAGAACGTGATCCGGCTCGTTCTCGACCAGGCCTTCGAGCATGGCGATGGCCTCCTCGACTTTCCCGGCTTCTTTCAGCGCAACGGCCTCTTCGAAAATCTCGTTCGCACTGGGCATAGCAAAACAGCTCCACAGAGGTTGATTATCACCCGCCTTTGGTGGCAGAAAACGAACGGGCATCGTCGACGCCACACGGCCTTTCAGTTTATAGCCCACGGCGCCCGAAGACCAGGGGGACAAGTCACTGGGGGTAGCTGGATTCGCAAGAATTCAGGCGAATGCGGGCGCACCTGAACTCTTGCGAGTCCAGCTACAACGGCTCTGTGGGGTGGTGTTGAGTAGGTAAAACAGGAAAGCCGTTACGACCGATTCTTCCGGCCGAACGGGTTGCGCTTATCTAACCGATAAACACTGATATTGCGGCCCCACGATTGCGCTTCCAGACAATTTCGCAATGAGCAATGAGGAGTCTTCCTTGAGCATCCACACACTGGCAGCCGTCGCGGAAACCGCCGCTATTGGCTCACGTGTACGAATCGGTCCCTTCTGTGTCGTTGAATCGGACGTAACGATCGGCGACGGCTGTATTCTGGAAAATGGCGCGATCATTAGGAGCGGAACCACGCTCGGTGCGGGTAACCACGTCTTCGAAGGAGCCGTCCTCGGGGGCGATCCGCAACATACGCACATGCCCGAGAATCCCGGACGACTCGTGATCGGCGACGGCAATACGATTCGCGAAAACGTGACGATCCACCGGGCCATGGAGCCGGAGAACGCCACGATCGTGGGCAACGACAATCTGTTGATGGTCAATTCCCATGTCGCGCACGACTGTTGCCTTGGGGACCATACGATCCTCACCAACAACGTCATGCTCGCGGGGCACGTGAGGGTCGAAGATCGGGCCTTTCTGTCCGGCGCGGCGGCCGTTCATCAGTTCTGCCGTATCGGCACCCTGGCCATGGTCGGCGGACAATCGCATGCGACCCGAGACGTGCCGCCGTTCGTCACGGTCGACGGGCTGAGCAGCCTGGTGGTCGGTCTGAACCAGATCGGGTTGCGCCGGGCCGGATTCGACCAGCAGCAAATCCGACAACTCAAGGACGCCTATCGGGTCGTCTACCGAAGCGGTCTGCTCTGGAAGGAGATGCTCGTGCGGTTGCGGTCCGAATTCGCCGACGGCCCGGCCGCCCAATTCTACGAGTTTCTTTCCACAACCACCCGTGGAATCACACCCGAACGCCGCATGCCGCCCGGTGCCACACTCAAACTGCGCCGCGAATCGGAGTCGGATCACGCGCCGGAAGCTCGGGCCAAAGCCGGGTAGCGCGGTCGCCACATTCGTCCCCGTCGGAACTTCGCCACGTTTAGCGGTCGTCGGCACGACGACGATCGGCGAGCGCTGACTTTCGTCGCCGTGCCGGCGACGGCTAAACGTTTGCGATACCACGCCGGCAATCGCTGGGCGTTTACGGCTTCTTCAGCGATTCTTCCAGTCGACGGCCGACAACGAAGCCAGGGCCAGGTGCAGTGCGTGCGTGCCGTCGCGGCCGTGGCCTTGGGCCTTTAGGGCGAGGTACAGTTGGTGCGACAGTGCCAGCCCGGGCATTGCCAGGCCCATCCGCCGCGACTCGTCCAGGGCGATGCCCATGTCCTTGATGAAATGCTCGACGAAGAAGCCCGGATCGAAGTTGTTGTCGATGATCCGCACGCCGAGGTTCGACAGCGACCAACTTCCGGCCGCACCGGAGGCGACCGACTTCATCACCGTTTGCAGATCCAGCCCGGCCTTGTAGGCGTAGAGCAGCCCTTCGCAGACGCCGATCATGTTCGATGCGATCAGAGTCTGGTTGACCATTTTGGCGTGTTGCCCGGCCCCGGGCCCACCCTGGTGGACGATGGTTTGGCCCATGGCCTGCCAACAGGGCTCCAGGGCGTCGACGGTCTCCTTGTCGCCGCCGATCATGATCGACAATCGGGCCTCGCGTGCCCCGACGTCGCCGCCGGAGACGGGCGCGTCGATGCTTTGGACGTTGCACCACTTGGCCGTCTCGGCGATTTCGACGGCCAAGGAGGGTTCGCTGGTGGTCATGTCGACGACGATGTTTCCCTCACGGCATCCGGCCAAGGCTCCGTCGTCGCCGAGAAACACGCCTCGCACGTCGGACGGATAGCCGACGATGGCGAAGACGACGTCGGACGCCTCGGCCACGGCCTTGGGGCCGTCGGCCCATTGGGCACCGGCGGCAAGCAGCGGCTCGGCCTTCGCTTTCGTGCGGTTGAAAACGGTGGCCGCGAAACCGGCTTCGATCAGGTGCCCGCACATGCTGGCGCCCATCACGCCGGTGCCGATCCATCCAATTCGGGTTTCGCCGGGAATCACGTTCATCGGGGCCATACTTGGGCGTCCTGTGGCGTTTGGTAGTGCCGCTGGACTCGCAATAGTACTGGCGTAGCTGGTTTCGCATCACCTCTTGCGAGTCCAGCTACAGGCCTTTTCGCGTGCGTGCAAGCACACACCCTACTTCTCTACGCCCACCGGTCCACGGGGCGGGTGAGTACCTCGTTGATGATGATCGCCTGACGGATGCTCTCGGCATTGCTGAACAGAGCGGTCAAACCGGCAGCGGCGGTCGAGGGCAATTCGGCCGTCTTTTTCGACCGCTTGGCCAACTCGCTCACGTCGTGGTCGAAAACCTCGTGCAGCCGTTGGTCGATCTTCTCGTCGGCTTGGGAGACTTCGCTGCCGAGTCGGGAAGAACGTCGGGTAAGCTTCTCCTTTTCGAGATGCTCGCGGACGTGCCTTTCGACGCCGCTTCCGGTCGGAACCTCGCCGACTGCTTGGGCCTCGACCGGCGCTGCACGGACAGCCTCAGCGCGAACCGGTTTGGGGCGCGGTTGTCGGGCTTGCGGGCCGGCTTGACCTTGTTGACCCCGTCCTTGCTTGGCCGCCTTACGAAGGAAATCGCCGATCTCGTCGACCAACTGTTCGCCCGCCGGTTTCTGGCCCTGACGCCGCGGCGCTTGCCGCGCGGGTCGTGGACCACCGCCGCCCGGTTGTTGCTTTTGGCCCGCCTTGTTCAGGATCTTTCCCAACACGGAGATGACGGCGATGACGATGAAGATCACCACCGGAACCCACTCTCCGATGTCGAAGGCGAAAAGCGGCGAGAAGTCGCTCATGTCGCGGATCCTCCAGTGACGTCGCCCGCCTTGGCGATCGACGACCGCATGTCCGTATCGGCCCCAATATTACGCAGCTTGTAGTAGTCCATGATCCCGAGCGTCCCTTCGCGGAAGGCCTGGGAAATGGCCTTGGGGACCTCGGCTTCCGCTTCGACCACTTTGGCCCGGCTCTCTTCGATCTTGGCGATATTCTCTTGTTCTTCGGCGACTGCCATGGCCCGGCGCCGCTCGGCCTTGGCCTGGGCCACCCGCATGTCGGCCTCGGCCTGGTCGGCTTGCAGCCGCGCGCCGATGTTCTCGCCCACGTCGATGTCGGCGATGTCGATCGAAACGATCTCGAACGCCGTCTGCGAATCGAGCCGCCTTGCCAGCACGGCTTTCGAGATGAGATCGGGATTCTCCAACACCGCGGTGTGCTTCGGCGCCGAGCCGATCGCGCTGACGATCCCCTCACCCACCCGGGCGATGATTGTTTCTTCGGTGGCTCCGCCGATCAGTTGCAGCAGGTTGGCGCGAACGGTGACCCGGGCTCGGACCTTCAGTTGGATGCCGTTCTGTGCGATGCCGTCGAGCGAATCGCGGCCACTGCCGCGCTCCGGGCAGTCGATCACCTTCGGATAGACGCTCGTCTGCACGGCCTCGAGCACGTTGCGTCCGGCCAGGTCGATGGCAGAAGCCAGCTTGAAAGTCAGATCGGAAATCTTCGCCTTTTCGGCGGCGACCAGTGCGCGGACGACCAACGGAACGTTTCCGCCGGCCAGGTAATGTGCCTCCAGTGCCTTCGACGTCAGGCCCCCCTCTTCGCCTATTCCGGCCTGAACGGCCATGATCTTACTGCGAACAATTACGGCCGGACTCACCTTGCGGAAGGTCATGCCAATCAGATCGAAGATGCCGATGTCCGCCCCGGTCGTCTTCGCCTGGATCCAGAGCCCGAAGTACCGGGCAAACACCGCCAGCACGATGATGCCGAAGAACAGAATAACCAGTATCACGACGATCGTGATGATTTCCGAATTGTCGACTTGCGAAAAGATCGCCATGGCGTTTTCCTCCGACATATAACAAATGGTGGGCCAAATACTTCCGTGATGACGCCTGTTTAGCCGTATTGGGGAAAAATGTCAACCCTGTGGCTTCTCAAAGGGCGGCTCCTCGAAAGGATCGGGGACCACCGTGTCGATCGGGCGTCGCATCGGATCCACTGCCGCCACCGACACCTCCTCGTCACTCAGGGGCCGTACAACCACCCGATTGGCGGTGACCTCGATCACCCGGACCGGCTTCCCGGCCTCGATGGACATCCCCTGGCTGACCGCATCGACGGTGCGGCCGTCGACGATGATTGCCCCGCCGGGCATCATTTTGCACTTGGTATAGGCCGTTTGGCCGACGAAGCTCTTGAGGTGCTCTCGGCGGGGATTCTCCGGCAGGACGTCCTCGCTCTTGGGCGACATCAGCAGCACGCGCCGCCCCATGGCCGTCTTGGGCCAGACCTTCAGCGCAGCAACCAGCACGATCGGCAGTCCGATCACCGCGAAAGTCAGGATGGCCAATCCGGCGAACGGCCCGTCGCGAAAGCCCAGGATGACGGCCGTCAGGATGGCCGCGGCCGAGAGAAATCCCAGGATGCCGGCCGAGGGAAAGAAAATCTCGAGGATTGCCAACCCCAAACCGATCGTCAACACCAAAATTGCCCAAGCCCAAAGCATCGCTGCCCTCCAAACATCGCTGTCCTCAAAGATTCGTTATCGCACAAACCGCTTAGTGGTAAGTAGTTCGGAAAAATGGGAGGGAAAAGGGGAAAGGGGGGGAAAGGGGGAAGATAAGTCTTGTTTTTCTTCTTCCCCTTTTTCCACCTTTCCCTTTTTCCCTCCCCTTTTTCCCGCTCATACAACGTCATCCTTCCTTTTCTTTCCCCCGCACCACGACTCGATTGCCTTGCAGTTCGACGACTTCGATTCTCGTGCCGCGCGCGACCACGTCGCCGTCGGTGATGACGTCGACGAGCATGTCGCCAAAACGGGCCTTGCCGCCGGGTGTGAGTTGCGTGGTGGCGGTCCCTTCCGCGCCGATGAAGTCCTCCGGATCGATACCACCCAGATCGATGAGCGTCTCGCGTCGGCTGATCTGCCGGGCTTTGTCGCCGGCGGGCGGATTCAGGAACAACCGGTTGAAGATCGGCGTCTGGGGAAGCCATCGTCGCAACAGCAACGTCGCAGCCACTACCCCGATACCGGCTCCGGCGATACTCAGTAGCGATCGCTGCAATTGAGCATATTGATACGTGTTGTGCGGCACGACGAAGGTCTGTGTGGCCAGAATGACCGAGGCCAACACGAGGCAGCCGCCTCCGAGCCCGAAGATTCCGAAGCCCGGTAGAACGAAAACCTCCAACAGCAGACAACTCACACCGGCCACGAAAAGTATGATCTCCAGCCAACCGGCCGTTCCACCCAGGTGATGGCTCCAGAAGTAGAGCAGGAAGCAGACCGCGGCCGTGAATCCGCCGATGCCGATACCCGGGGCATGCAACTCGGCGTACATGGCCACGAAAGCGATCGTCAGCAACAGGGCTCCCACGCCGGGCGACGCCAGTGCTTCGATCAGAAAATCGGCCCAACCCGGCTCCACCAGCGCCGGATCGTCCTGCAGGTCGTAATGTCGCTTGAACTGGGCGAAGTGCTCGACGGTGCGATTCGCCAGGCCGAACTGGACGGCCCGATTCCCGTCGACCAGCAACGGCTGGTCTGCCCGAGTGACCGCCATGCCCTTCTGCCATTTCCTTGCATCGGGATCCGCGTCGGCGAGCCGCTCGAACTCTTCCTCGGAGAGGTAGCGGATCGCTTTCGGATTATCAACCGGGTTATACGGAAAAACTTCCAACTTCGGGTCGATCATGGCGGCGACCAGCGACTGCGGCCGTAAGCTCCAGGGACCC
>JAZFUB010000288.1:0-8367 GCA_036447015.1 Thermoguttaceae bacterium
CATCTTCGATCAACTCCTCAAGGGAATCCGGAAACCAGACGGACCGATCGGGGCCCCTGGCAGGAAAACGCCAAAGCTCCATTCTCGCAAGCCGATCGGTCCGAGACAAGGGTTTTGTCGGAATCTTCGCTTTTTCGAAAAAAAGCCTTGAGTTATTTCGGCAGGTTCGTACATTGGGAGATAGTGGCGTCGATTTTAACGAATTTGCAGTCGGGACTGCCGGGGTCGTCCTGTAGGACCATGGCACCCCTCTCACGAATTGCGCATCGCCACCCTCCCGCGGGCGTGTCGGTGTGTGAAGAGAAAGAAGGTTACTTATCTGATTTGGGGCGAACTTTGGCTAGAACCGGCCGCGATCGATTCGTGAGCCATCAGGGCGCCGTCAGAAGGATGGTTGTCTCCCGAACCGGGAGTGGCAGCGAACCTTAGACCCAACCGGCCCCGCGATGGTTCAGCGGGCATCCCCGCCCGCAAACGGGTCCGCAGCCAGTATAGGCCGACCGCCTGAGCCGAGAGTACCCAACACGAAGACACACCAAAGTTCCGATTGCAATCGAGCCGCCTCTCCGCATTCGCGGGGAGGCGGCGTTTTTGTCGTGTAACGCCCAGCCGCAACATCGGTCGTCGACGGAGCCAGTCCCCTTTTTCAGTCCAGCAAGAATCAGTGGAACGTCTGCTCGTCGCCGGGAAACGTACCGTCGCGAACTTCGTCGCGGTACTGGGTGACGGCCCGGGTGATGACGCTTCTCAGATCGGCGTACGGCTTCACGTGTCGGGGGACGCGGCCGGTCGTCAACCCCAACAGGTCGTGCAACACGAGCACCTGGCCGTCGCAGCCCGTTCCGGCTCCGATGCCGATCGTGGGGATGTTCAACTGGGCCGTGACATGCCGGGCCGCTTCGTCGGGTATGCACTCGAGCACGATCGAAAAGGCCCCCGCCTGCTGGGCCGCCTCGGCATCTTCGAGCAGTCGACCCCGGTCGCGATCGACCCGGTAGCCGCCCAACTGATGCACGCTCTGCGGCCGCAGCCCGCAGTGGGCCATTACGGGGATCCCGGCCGAAACCAGTGCGGCGATCACACCGGCCTGCTCCGCGCCGCCTTCGAGCTTGACGGCCTGGCAGCCCGTCTCCTTGAGGATTCGGCCGGCGTTCTCGATCGCTTTGTGTTCACCCAGGTGGCACGAGAGAAACGGCATGTCGACCACCACCATCGCACGCTTCGCCGCCCGGGCGACCATCTTGCCGACAAAGATCATCTCGTCGACGGTGACCGGCAGCGTATTGGCATTGCCCTGGACGACCATCGACAGGCTATCGCCGACCAGGATACACTCGATCCCGGCCGCATCGACCATCGCGGCGGTCGGGTAGTCGTAGGCCGTCAGCACGGAGATCTTCTGCTGCCGGACCTTCATGGCCGCAAACTCCACAACGGTGATTTGTCGATCGTCGGAACTCATATCGTGACAACTACTTGAGATCGGTTATTTGAGATCATTCGCCAGCGGATCCGAAGCGGCCCCGCCCGGGAAACATTATAGGTCGACAGGCCGTCGTAAACCAGGGCCATGCCATGCAGGAAACCGGCAATTGTCGAAACTAACGACCCAAGATGCTGGCCAGGCGGTTCGCTGCCGGGTATCCTCAAGGGAGGAGAAACGGGTCGCGACGCGTACGCGGCCCGTCACACGGAACCAACTGCCCAACGCCCTGGCCGATAGGTAGGAACCATGCCACTCCGCGCCCTATTCCTCTCGCTCGTCGCCGCGGGCCTTCTTCTCGATGCGACCGGGGCCGACGCCCAGAACTTCCGCCGTCCCACGGGCCGCCAGAAACCGAAAACCGAACGCTTCGCTGCCGACGGTAGCGTGGTGGCTATCGCCCCGGGACGCGTGCAAATCCACACCGTCTCGAACCAGAATTGGATGGTCTGGATCGCTCCCGAGGCCGTCATCCACGTACTCGGCACGGCCGAGCCCGACTTCGTTCGAACGGGCATATGCGTCCGATTCACCGCCGATATCGACAAAAAAGGCAAGACGAAGGAGCCGGTCGAGCAATTGAGCCTGTTCACGCCCACACAGCACGACCCGATCGGTATCTGGCCCGAGGGCATGGCCCCCAGCGGTGAAGAGCCCAAAGATCGCGGCCAGGCTATGGGCGGCATGGGCATGGCCGACGGCATTCAAGGCGGCACAGTCGCCAACAACCGGGACCAACCGGTCCCCACGTTCGCCCGATACACGGTCGCCGGCCAAATCACCAGGGCACGCAGCGGCAAGTTCACGGTCAACTGCGGTCGGGGCCTCGTCGAATTTCAACTGGCCCAGCAGCCCGAGATCCGAGTCGACATGGCCGACTACTCGGTCGTCAAGCCGAACGACCGGGTCACCGTCACCAAGGGCAAGATGTTTCCAGGACAGATCGGCATCGCCCAGGCCCGGGAGCTGACCTTCGAACTGTCCGAGCCGCTGACGCTACGCAAGAAAGAGCCCGTCAGAACAGTCCCATCACGCACAGGTCCATCACGCACAAGGCCCGGCGAGCCACGACAACCGTTCGGGGGCGAAGGCGCGGGAGAGTAGGCCGACGCAGTCGTCGAGTTCCATCTTGAGCGCTACGAGGAGCAAGTAGCCAAAGCTGGTAGGCCGGCTCCCGTTTGAGAATGTCGAAATGGCGAGCAGCAGACCACCCAAACACGATGACATGTCCCCGAAGCAAGGCGATGCGCACAAACGCATTCGCAAGGGCTGGCGGTTTCAGTTCGGATTGAGAAGCCTGATGCTGGCAGTGCTGGTTTGCGCACTCTTCTGTTCCTGGATGGCAGTCAAACGCCAACACTACCGACAGCAGGACCGGACCGTCAAGCAAGTCGAAGAACTCGGAGCGGTTGTCAACAAACAGCCCGGTGAATCGGCCTGGATGAAGATGCTCGTCGGAGCAGAATACTACTATAAGCCAACTGCGGTCCTCTTCCTCGGTCCGAAGCTTGCATCGTTGGGCGATGATGACCTGAAGTACCTCGAAGGGATGACCAGCCTGGAACGTATCGAAGCGAACGGGTCGGCCATTACAGATGACGGGCTGAAATATTTTCGCGGCCTCGATCGACTGACGCATGTGGAAATACGAGACACCGCCGTTACGGATGTCGGCTTGGCCAACTTCCAGGGCTGCCGTTCCCTGGCGTCGCTCGATCTGTGCGGCACTCGGGTCAGCGGCCCGGGACTTGTCCACTTGAGGCAACTGAAGAATCTGTGGAAATTGCGATTGAACGGTACACCCTTGGACGACGCGGGGATGACCCACGTCGCCCGACTGACGAGCCTCAGAGTGCTGGACATTCCTTTCACAGGGGTCACGGATACGGGAGTCCGTCACCTTAAGCATTTACCACAGCTCAGCGAGTTGAGCCTGTCAGGCACTTCAATCACGAACGAAGCGTTGCTACATCTCAAGGAATTGCGAAACTTGGAGTCGCTGTGCCTCGAGGAGACACTGATTGATGACCGGGGGCTCGTCCATTTGAAGGACCTACCAAGGCTCGAATGGCTGAGTATCGGCCCGAACATTACAGACGCAGCGTTGGAACACCTTAAGCGTCTCAAGACTCTGGAGGGTCTGGGCATTCACAGCGACGATTTCACGCCGGAGGCCGAGGCGACTCTCAAACGATCCTTGCCTGAATGCGAGATCTATTGTCTACCCACTGAATTTGAGCCCCCGCAATTTGAGCCTCCGCCCGAGCTGGAGGCCGAATTCCCTGAACTTTCCAATGGCCCCGGATCGGAGAACGACGCGGTCGAGGATCAAAGCGATGGTCTGCGTTAGCGACGGGTGCGCGTGGCAACGTTGGCCGGCGGGCAAGCCAGCCGCGGCTAGATGATCACGTCACTCAAGGTAGTGTTGCAATGCCAGGGCACGCAAAATGGCTAAGCTGCGAAATTCAGGGGAAATGAGCTGCGGTTTCGGTGGGGCGTCAGGTGCGATCTGACCCAGGGGAACTGACCGAGTCTCATTGGCAAATCGGCTGCCGTCTGAGATAATATCTGAGAGGTCTGTTATAATGTCTGCCGGATCTGTTATATTGCAGACCTGTGTTATATTGCGGGTTTCCCGTCGCCCTGGTGTTTGGGGCTGTTTTCGAGCCTCTACCGCCACCGGATAGGTTGTGCACGAAGCGGATTTTGCCTTGCGGAGGAGTCGTATGTCAGATGGTAACGGCGGGAGGATGATGCTCGGTTTCGATGTCGGATCCGTCGCCTCGAAAGTGGTGGTCACGGATCTTTCCGGAAACCTGGTGGAGCACTCCTATACCCGAACGCACGGCCGGCCGATCGAAACGACCCTCTCGGTGCTGCGAGAACTGGTCGAACGACACGGCGTCGGGGCGTTCGATCTGGTCGCCGGCACCGGCTCGGTCGGAAGACTGATCTGCGAACTGCTCGGCGTGGCCTTCGTCAACGAGGTGATCTGCCAGGCGACGGCCGTCAAACATCTGCATCCGGAGGTCCGCACGCTGATCGAGATGGGCGGCCAGGACAGCAAATTGATCCTGTTGCCCGAGTCGGGGTCCAACGGCCGGCCCATGGTCGACTTCACGATGAACACCAATTGTGCGGCGGGGACCGGCAGCTTTCTCGACCAGCAGGCCTCGCGGTTGGGGCTCGATATCGAGGGGGAATTCGGCCGGTTGGCCGTCCAATGCAAGTCGCCGCCGCGCGTGGCCGGGCGGTGCAGCGTCTTTGCCAAGAGCGACATGATCCACCTGCAACAGCGGGGGGCGACGGTCAGCGACATCGTTGCCGGGCTGTGCCTCGGGCTGGTGCGAAACCTCAAAGGCAACCTTGGCCGGGCAATGGAACTGCCGCATCCGATCGCGTTCTGCGGCGGCGTGGCCTCGAACGAGGGCGTGGTCCAAGCGCTGCAACGAGTCTTCAAACTCGCGCCGGGCGAATTGGTTGTGCCCGACCGCCATGCCGTGACCGGGGCGATCGGTGCCGTGCTCGTCAGCATCAAGGAACGTGCAAGGGCCGGCCAGGACCATGGCCGCCCGCCCGGGAATCGACTCGATCTGACACCGCTGGAAAGTTATCTCCACAAGGATCACGGCATCGGGCATCGGCTCGATCCGCTCGAGGCACCCTCCGACGGCAACCCCGACGGGCGCGTGTACGGTCGCGAGGTCCTGGAGGCCGAGGGCAACGGTCAACCGATCGACGCCTATTTGGGCCTCGATGTGGGCTCGATCAGCACGAAAGTTGCGGTCATCGACGACGAGAATCGCGTGTTGGCCAAGATCTACCTGATGACGGCCGGCCGACCGCTCGATGCGGTGCGCCGGGCACTGAAGGAGATCGGTTCGCAAGTCGGCGACATCGTGCGGATCCGCGGGGCGGCCAGCACCGGCTCGGGTCGCTACTTGACGGGCGACTTCATCGGCGCCGACATGATCATCAACGAGATCACCGCCCAGGCCACCGCTGCCGCGATCATCGATCCCGAGGTCGACACGATCTTCGAAATCGGCGGCCAGGACAGCAAGTACATCAGCCTCGACGGGGGCGTCGTCGTCGATTTCGAAATGAACCATGCGTGTGCGGCCGGCACCGGCAGCTTTCTCGAGGAGCAGGCCGAGCGGTTGGGGATCAGCATCAAAGAGCAGTTCGGCGATTTGGCCCTAAGCAGCCGCGCTCCCATCCGGCTCGGCGAGCGCTGCACCGTCTTCATGGAATCCGACCTGTTGAGCCACCAGCAGCAACGGGCCGCGACCAACGATCTGGTGTCGGGGCTGTGTTATTCGATCGTCAGCAACTATCTCAATCGGGTTGTCGGGCACCGGCAGATCGGCAAGCGGATCTTTTTCCAAGGCGGCACGGCCTTCAACCAGGGCGTGGTGTCGGCCTTCGAGAAGGTGACCGGCCGTCGGATCACCGTGCCGGAGCACCACGAAGTGACCGGCGCGATCGGTGCCGCCTTCCTGGCCCGACGCTATCAGCAACAGCAGGGCCGCACCGAGAGCGACTTCGGCGGTTTCGAGTTGGCCGATCTGGAGTACGAGGTTCGCAGTTTCGAGTGCGAAGAGTGCAGCAACAATTGCGAGATCAACGAAGTGACGATCGAAGGCCGCCCGCCGCTCTGCTACGGCTCGCGATGCGATCGATACAACGTCAAGAAGGAACGCACCACAGACGAGCAGATCCCCAACCTGTTCGCCGAGCGGCATCGGCTGTTGTTGGAACATGCCGGTATGCTACCGAAGAAGAAAGCGACCGCCGAGAAGACCAAGCGGCCGACGGTCGGTATTCCACTGGCGTTGTCGAACTACCAAATGCTGCCCTACTGGGGGACGTTCCTCAGAGAGCTCGGCCTGGACGTGGTGGTCAGCCCGCCGTCGAACCCGAAGACGATCCATCGCGGCGTCGAGGCGGTGCTCTCGACCCCCTGTTTCCCGGTCAAGGTGGCCCATGGCCATGTGCTCGAACTGATCGACCGGGGCGTCGACTATCTCTGGCTGCCGAGCGTGATTACGATGCAGCACGATTCCAAGGAGACCGAGTACAACCAGCTTTGCCCCTACGTCACGTCGATCCCCTACCAGATCGAAGCGGCCGTCGATCTGTCGGGCCGAAACGTCGAAATCCTCAAGCCGCCCGTGCGGTTCCAGGAGGGACGTCGCGGTCTGGAGAAATCGCTACAGTCCTTGCAGGACCGGTTGGGCATCAGCCGCAGGCAACTGCGTCAGGCCCTCGATGCGGCGACGCAGGCTCAGGAGGCGTTCGAGCGGGCGTGCCTCGATCGGGGACGCGAGGCAATGGAGCAACTGGACGAGAACCGCCGTGCGGTCGTCGTCATCAGCCGGCCCTATAACGGTTGCGACAAGGGCATCAGCCTCGATTTGCCCGGCAAACTCCGCAAACTGGGCGTGTTGCCGATTCCGATGGATTTTATCGAACTTCGCATGGATGAGCAGACGGGCGATCGGATCTTTCAGAACATGTACTGGAAGTACGGTCAACGGATCCTCCACGCGGCCAAGGTGGTTCGCGACGACTCGCGTCTGCATGCCGTCTATCTGTCGAATTTCGGTTGTGGGCCCGACTCGTTCATGATCGACTTCGTCAAACGGTTGATGGCTCCGAAGCCGTCGCTGGTGCTGGAGATCGACGAGCACTCGGCCGATGCGGGCGTCGTGACTCGGCTCGAGGCCTTCCTGGAGAGCCTCTCGGCCGCCGAGACGACGGAGGCGGAGATGCCCAAGCGAAAGCCGCTCTATCCGAACCGGCCGCATTCTCACGAGAACCGCACGCTCTACATCCCCTGGATGGGCGACCAGTCGTACGGCATGGCCGCGGCGTTTCGAGCGCACGGTTGGTCGGTCGAAGTGATGTCGCAGGGCAACCAGAAGAGCGTCGAACTGGGACGCCGCCATTGCAGCGGCAAGGAGTGCCTGCCGTGCATCATCACCACGGGCGAAATGGTCGCCGTAACGCAGCGCGAAGATTTTGACGCCGAAAAGGCCGCGTTCTTCATGCCCGGCGGATCGGGGCCCTGCCGCTTCGGGCAGTATAGCTGCTTGCAGCGACTCCTGCTGGACGATTTGGGGCTGGAACAGGTTCCGATCGTCTCGCTCACCCAGGACAAGGAGTTCTACGAGCAGTGCAAGCAACTGGGCGATCCGATTCAACGGATCGGTTGGGGGATCTGCACGTTCGACGTCCTGGCAAAAGCCCAGTTGGCCATCCGCCCCTACGAAGTCGAGCCGGGTCGAACCGACGAAGTCTACCAGGCGTGGGGCCGGCGCGTGTGTGATCTGATCGCGACCCGGCCCAAGTTACAGCCGGTGCTCGATATGCTGGCTCAAGCTGCCGAAGACTTCGCAGCCATCGAGATCGACCGCCGCAAGCGGAAACCGCTGATCGGCATCTTGGGCGAGGCCTATGTGCGTCACCATGATTTCGCCAACAATCATCTCGTCAGGCAACTCGAAACGATGGGTGTGGAGACATCTCTGTCGAGTTTCACCGAGTGGTTCTATTACACCAACTGGACACGCAAGGGCGAGGCCTGGCGTCGCGGTCGCTGGGGACAGTGGATGACCAACGTCGCCCACAACATGCTGCAACGCCGCATGCATCGGAAGTTCAACGAACCGTTCGAGTCGCTGCTCCGCCCGATGATCGGCTCGCTCGACGAACCGGCGACCGAGGACATTCTGAAGCTGGCCGACCCTTACATCCACTCGTCGTTCGAAGGCGAGGCGGCCCTGTCGATCGGAAAGATGATCGAACTACACGAGCACGGCTGCCATGGCGCGATCAACGTGATGCCCTTCTCGTGCATGCCCTCGACGATCGTCGGCGGA
>JAZFUB010000289.1:0-8526 GCA_036447015.1 Thermoguttaceae bacterium
AAGGCCGGGCACCGAAGCGGCGAATCGAGACCAAAGGTCCGTCCAGGGCGAGTGGATGGATGATCGCATTCAGGCGGCTGCCGTCAAGCAGCCGCGCGTCGACCATGGGACAGGTCTCGTCGACACGCCGGCCCACGCGACCGACAATCCGTTGGACGACCTGCAACACGTGTTTCTCGTCGTGAAATGCGACGGACGTCTTCTCCAGCCGCCCTTTCCGCTCGATGTAGATCGATCGCGGACCGTTGATCAGGATATCGGAGACGTCCGGATCGGCCATCAGCGGTTCGAGCGGACCAAGCCCGAACGTTTCGTGCAGCACTTCGTTGACCAGCCGCTCGCGTTCGGCTAGGCTCAGCAGATCGGCTCGACTGCTACATAGGGTCTCGGCCTGTCGGCGGACCTCGAGCTGCAGTTGCTCTTCGCCCATGGTGCCGATGGCCGAAATGTCCATCGTCGAAATGACCTGTTGGTGCAATTCGCGTTTCAGCGCCAAGAACCACTCCCGAGTCGACGGTTCTTGCTCTTCGCTCGCATCCGTGTCGGCGGCTGACGGATCGGCGGGCGATGCTTCGGTATCGGCGAACTGTCCGTTGCCGTCGTCGTTTGACGGCGTCCCGGGCAAGTCGTGGTTACCGGAACCGCCGGACGAAGACGACTGTTTGCGCATATTTCTGATCCACGTCATGATCGTACCTTTGCGTTTAGTGATTACGTGGTGTGTTGAATTTCAAAACAGGCCGGGGAAGAGCCTGTAACGGACCGACGCGATGTGCTTTGCGTATCGAGGGTCGCGACAGAGGAGACGTTCTTCGGCAAGCAGCCGTGGAATCTGCAGAGCGTAACACAACGAGTAGACCGCCAGATTCCAGCCGGTGGGATTCATCATCAGGAACCCGACATGCGTCAGCAAATAGCCCGCATACATCGGATGCCGAAGGTAGCGGTAAGGGCCTTCGAGTTTCAGTCCGCGGTTCGCCGCCACCAGGCCCATGCTACGGCCCAGCACGAGTTTTGCGTGGACTTGAATCACCATTCCCGCCAGCATGATGCTCACACCGATGGATTGCGGGAGCAACGCTTGCCCCATGGTCGGCTGGACCAGCAGCGGGGCGGTCGTCGCGGAGAAAGCCAGCAGCCAATCGGTGGGCCGGCGTGAAACATCGCTGGCCGTACGGCGAATCAGCACCAGCAGCACAACGAGTCCTTCGGAAGACAGCAGGATCAGGTCTCCGACGGACCCTTTGGTGGCGTAAACGGCCAGGATGCGGACGACGAGCCAGCCGAAGAATGCGAGTACGATGGCACGTTCCGACCAGTCAAGCAGACCGTCGAATCGATGAGCCGGCTTCGGCCTATCGGTGTCGTGCATCTTCGTGTTCCTGTCGCACATCGTGAAGAACTCCCCCTATTGCATTGTATGAGGCGGTTGTCCGTTGACACTTTCGGCCAGGTTGCGAATACTCTTCGAGATCCGGGCCGACGGTCTGAGCAACACGACGGGAACGCCCTTGTTGATTGCCCGATTGACACTTGCCGGATCGTTAGGAATACGGTGCCGAAGCTTCACGCCCAGGGCTTCCTCGGCCTGACGGACGTCGAGTTGACGCGCCTGCCCGTAACCGTTGACGACCATCTCGACGCGTTCCATACCAATTCCCGTCGCGGCCAGGTTGTCGATAACTTTTTTCGCGTTGCGAATCGACGTGTAATCGAGCCGCAACACCAACAGGATCACGTCCGACTGCCAGAGCGTCTCGACCTGCTCGGCGTCGAACGCATTGTCCAGATCGGCCACGACGTAGGGGAATCGGGCCCTTGCCATCGCCAGCATGCGACGGACACCTTTGCACGTGACTCGTTCGATATCGGCGAACCGGGCTGGAGCTGCCAGCAGATGGACGCCGCTGGCGTGCCGAACGAAGAACTGTTGGAACATGCTCTGATCGACGCGGCCGAGCCGTTCGCACAGATCGGCCAGCGAATGGGTCGGTTTCAGATCGAGCATCGAGGCCAGATCGCCGGCCGCGAGCTTCAGATCGATCAGCCCGCATTCGCCGTGTTTGTCGGCGAGCACGGTGCTGATGTTTGCCGCGATGGTGCTCGATCCGCTTCCACCGCTGGGGGCCAGGACGGAGATCACGCGTCCGGTCCGCTCGGGGGCCGGTCGCGAGCTTCGTTTGGTCTTCAGTCGAACGATCGCGGCGGCAAGTTGCATTTCGAGCGACGCCTCGTCGAGATATTCGTCGGCCCCCTCGCGGAGCGTTTGGAGTATCAATTGGGCGTCGTCGGTCGGCCCGATGACCAGGCAATAGGCGTTCGGGGCCATGCCGCAAGTTTCCCGCAAGGCTTCGCGCCCCGCGGCGATATCCTGCGGCAAGACGAACACGAGCAATTCCGGCACGACGCGGCCGGCGCGTTGGGCGGCCGAGTCGAGCGGGACAACGTGCCCGGTCGGGCAAGGAAGCCCGTTTCGGGTGAGCATTGCCTGGATTCGCTCGGCAAGGTGCCCGCTATCGCTTGCAATGACAGTCCGCATCGTACTTATGTCGCTCCTTGCAATCTGCATGGTTGCCTTCTGCTTCCGAAGAGGAGAGGAACGGAAACGCACGCATCGGTCGCCTCCCGTTTAGCTGTCGCCGGCACGGCGACTTGGCCGAAAGTGTGCCAGCGTCAAGTCGCCGTGCCGGCGACAGCTAAACGGGGAACTTATTGTTCGGCCGATCCTTATTGCCTGTCGACGATCTGCAAGTGGCCCCGCTGACTGCCTCGCAATGTGAGGATGTCGAAGGTTTCGGCCGCCTCGCGCTCACGCTTGGCCACGGGTGCGGCAGCTCCATCGGACGTCGGTTCCGCCACCGGCGTCACCTGGCGATACCGGATGTCGGCCAGCGTTGCGGGACGCGTATCCGCTTCGTCTCGGTCTTCGGGATTGCGGAGCGAGAGCGTCAGTTGGCCCATGTTTTGTCCTAAGTCGAGCAAGCTCGCCTGCTCGGGAGTTACCAACAGGGTGACCGATCCGAGTGAGTCGGGGTCGACCTTGTTTTCGGCCGGCGCATCGAGTTGCTGGTCGACGGCCATGATTTCGATGGCCTGCAGCAACGTCGTCGTCGAGCCGCCTCCCGTCTCGTCGTCGTACCTACCTTTGAGCGTCAGCAGCACATCGACCCGATCGCCCGGCAGAATGAACCCGGCCACGTTCGAGGCCACCCGCGACGCCTTGATCGTGTAGGCTCTCATCCCCTTGGGGATCAAAGCGGCCAAACCTCTGCCGGCGTCTTTGTTGGCCAGTTTCGCCTGGAGGATCGGCTCGCCGGCCATGACCGGGATCACGACGGCTCGGTCGACGACCTCTTCGGGCGTTGCCAAGGCGCCCTCCGGCAGCACATTCTTCGGCCACTCTTTCACTTCCACGTCGGCGGCGGTGACCGTTCGGCCGCGTGGCAGATCGACCAGCGCGACGGCGACGGGGATTGTCTCCTGCTTCGTGGTCACGAACTTGGTGCTGCGGAGTTGAGTCATTCCCCATGCGGCGGAAAGTCCGCACACGATGGCCAACAAGACGACGAAGATCGTTTTCACACTCACGGTATTTCTCCTTATCCAAGTTGATGCCAGACCAATACGACGACGACTCCCAGGGCGATCATGGCTGCGAAGGGTATCAGCCGCTGTCGGCGATCCTCCTGCTTGACGACCGATTCCACGCGCTGGTTCGCTCCGAGGTGTTTTGCCAGGGTCTTGAACTGAAACAGCGTGACCTGAATGGTCGCAACGGCATGACCGAGCCGGCCGTGACGTATCAGGACGACCAGCGAATAGAGGCCCGTTGCCGCGGCGGCAACGGCGAACACGTAAACGGTGGCAGAGGCCCCAAGCCACGCTCCGACACCGGTCATGAGTTTAACGTCGCCGGCCCCCATGGCCCCCAGAACATACAGCCCGATGAGAACGCCGAATCCGAACAGCGCGCCGAACAGGCTCGATTGCAGGCCGGCCGGCCCGCCCGAGATCGTATGATAAGCGAGTCCGCAGATCAGCAGGGGCCCCGTCAGCACATTGGGGACCTTGAAATGGCGTACGTCGATTGCTCCGGCAATCGCGACGATCACGGCCACTGCCGCGAACGCGGTGGGAGATGCATAATCCACGGAAGCGTCCTCTTGGCTGATGATCAGTGTGATGCTTGTGGCGTGCCCGGATCGGCGCCAAGGCGGTGCCGGACGGACGTAATGGGCCGCTGGCCGATTCGTCCGCCCGACGCGAGCCTCGTGCCTTGCCCCGCGTGGGACCCGCCTCTTCGGCCCGGCCTTTTCGCACCGTTGCAAGGTGGGCTCTCGGTGCGCGGAGGAGATGCCGGGCGCTTCGGTCGACCCGTGGCTACGCGGCTGCCCCCGAAATCGCGGCTTCGACCGTCGTGAACACCGCGTTCACTCCGATGCCCAGCGCGGTCACCGTCGCCACGATTGTCCCCGCAATCAGGGCAACCATCAGACCGTACTCGACCGCCGTTGCGCCTTCTTCACCACTCCAAAAACTTCTGAGAACCTTCAACATCAGACAAACTCCTTCAAGAAACACAGGTGAAACGAAAAAGGTGGTTCATTGCGGGCGTCCGATCGTCGCTGTGTCCTGCCCGCCGTCACTGTTATCCATGGGAAAGCACATCGCGTGCCGCAACAGACCGCACGTGGCCAGATGTCGCCGCGATGGCGACACTTCGATCGGCCATGCGCCGAAGCCGTTTGCACGAGCCACGTTACACGCTGTACAAATGACCGGGAGTCTCGTGGTTCGACGTGCAAAGTCATCGGCCGAGGACGAGCCGTTGTTGCACGGCGCTAACCCCGTGTTTGCGCTCGACTGTTTTCCCCCACCGTGGCGCGCAAACCCCTGGGAAGCGCAGCGTGGCAGTTCGCATTTGAGTTGACCGTGGTTGGTGCGTTGGTATCGCATGACGAAATCCTCGAAGGTGGAACCACAGATGAACACAGATAAACACGGATAGGAGGAAATGGACTGCTAGGCCAGCCCGTACTTGTGCAGTTTCTTGTAGAGCGTTACCCGGCTGACACCCAACTCGGCCGCCGCATGGCTTCGATTGTTGTTGTTGTGACGCAACGCCTGCAGCAGACGTCCCTTTTCGCCCTCACGCCGTGCTTGAGCGAGACCGTTGCCCGTCGTCGGAGCCGACTCCACCGGATCCTCGCCGTCGGTTCGGCCGGATCGGAGACGCTCGGGAAGGTCTGCCAGGTCGATGGTTCGTTGGGGGCAAAAGGCCACGGCCTGTTCCACGACGTTGCGCAACTCGCGCACATTGCCGGGCCACGAGTGGGCCTCCATCGCCGACATGGCCCCGCTGGAAAACGCTTGATAGGGGCCATGCTCATAGGGCGAAAACTCCTTCAGGAATTTCTCGGTCAAGGGTCCAATCATCTCCGTCCGCTCGCGCAACGGAGGAACTCGGAACTCGACCACGTTAAGCCGGTAGTACAGGTCCGGCCGAAAACGTCCTGCCGCGACTTCCTCCTCCAACGGGCGGTTGCTCGCGACGACAAGCCGTGCGCGAAGCGTTTGCGACTCGTTCGACCCGACCGGCTCGAAGACCCGCTCCTCGAAGGACCGCAACAGCTTCGCCTGGGCCTGAAGCGGTACGCAGTCGATCTCGTCCAACAACAGCGTTCCGTCTTCGGCGTGGGCGAACTTGCCGACCCGATCCTGCTCGGCGTGCGTGAAAGCACCCCGGACATGCCCGAACATCTCGCTCTCGACCAACGTCGGAGAAAGCGAGCCGCAGGGGATGACCACGAACGGCTTCGGCCCCCGTGGCGACAATTCGTGGAGAACCCGAGCCAGATGAGTTTTTCCCGTGCCCGTCTCGCCGGTGATCAAGACGGTGGTATCCAATGGGGCAATCAAATGGATCCGCTCGATCAGTTGGGACATGGCCGAAGTGCCGAGCGAAAAACACTCCGAGGCCGAGTCGACCTCGGTCGGCGAACTCGCTCGGGCAGCGCAGCGCTGACGGCCCTGGTAGCGTGCGCGAACGGTCAGCACGTCGACCAAAAGTGCCAACCGAGCAACATCCGGCGGGGTGGTCATGAAATCGACCGCTCCGAGACGCAACAACCGTTGACGCAGATCGGCATCTTCTTGCTCGCTCAGAACAATCACCGGTGGCGCGCCGTCCGAGCCGGCGACTTCCCGCAACAGCCGCGAGATCTCCTTCTTGTTGCTCGCGTTGCGGGAACACGCAAGGATAAGCCCCACGTCCGGGCGTCTCAGCCTTGCCGGCGTCGCCTTGTACTGGGAGATCTGTTCCAGATTGCATTTCTTGATCGATCCGACAACCTGTCGCACCGTGTCTGCGATCGGCCGATCGGCCCCGATCAAGAGAATCGTTGTGGCGAACATCGTCGTTGCACCTCTCATGCTGCCCGAGTCATCGTATGTCCCTGGCAGGATGCGAAGCGTATGCCAACGCCCCGCTGGATCGCACAAGCATTGGACAGACAAGGGGTTGAGAGATCGGCACACAGCGTGTGTGATGAAGGCAAGCATCTTTGTAGCTTTTACCGTTTGCAAACGTGCACTTCACTGGGGATACCCAACCACAAATTCCCGTTACTGCCCCGGCAATTCGACGCGTCTACCGCAAGCTACGCCGTTTACCTGACTGGTATAACTGGACCACGCCAAATGCGGGTGTGCGCAGAATGCGTGTGGCCCCCCACGAAATGTCGCTACTCAAAACGATTCGTTCCGAAGTTCTCGTAGAGATGCTCCAGCAATTCCTAGCCATGCTTCGGAGGAGTCATGCGATACGCCGTCAGTTGCCGGGAGGTCACACGTCGCAGCGCGCTGTTGGGATGCTTCTTGTTCGCCATGGTCTGTAGTTGGACCGTCACCGGACCGGCCCAGACCTCGGAGAAAATGCAGATTGCCGGGTTGCCCACGAAGCTGCGCGTCGTTCCACAGGGTCCGCCGCGGCCGGCCGAAGGGACCGACGCGAACCAGCGATGGAAGATACTGGGCGCGGAAGACGATCGGGCGCCGGTTGCCTCGTTCATCGACACGATCAAGGGCAACGACGCGGCCGTGCAGGTCATCGTCGGCCAGGGGCGTCTCTTGACGTTGAAGAAGGATATCGCCAGCAAGGAGGGGACGGCCGTCGTGGCGGTAGGTGATCCGACCGTGATCGGATTCGAGGTGATGCCGAACCCGCGCATGATCCGCATCGTCGGGAAGCGAGCCGGCGTGACGGACTTCGTGATTACGACCGCCGACGGCGAGACCTATGCGCTGGAAGTGCATGTCGTCTATGATTTGGAGTTGCTTCGTGCACAACTGGCGGGCGTGTTTCCCGATGCCTACGTCAAGCTGGGCCAGATTCGCGAGCACGTCGTGGTGGAGGGGCAGGCACGAAGCCCGGTCCAGGTGTCGCAGATCCTGCAGACGATCGAGGCCTATCTCCAATCGGTCCAGGTTCCCCATTCGGTCTCCGGGCCGCGAACTCCCGCCGGCGCCGACGCGGGTGCGTCCTCTTCGGAGGATCGACGCCCACCGTATCCGCCGACCGGCACGGCCGGACAAGGGCAAGGCGATGGTGAGGGCGAGGAAGAAACGAGACGTGAAACCGAAGTGACCGGCCCGACGGGCGGCGATCCGGACTCGCAGGCCGCGTTCGCCGAGCCCACGATCATCAACCTGTTGCGCGTGCCCGGGGTTCAACAAGTCTCGCTTCGCGTACAAATTGCCGAACTCAACCGCACGGGGTTGCGGCAAATCGGCGCCGATATTCTGGGGATCGATCCGAGCACCGGAAACATCTTCGGCACGCAGATCGGCGGTGCCAGGATCGGCCCCAACGACCTGCCCAACGTGGTCGCCAACGGCACTCTCAGCGGTCTCGTCACCGGGGCGGTCGCAGGATCGACCACTGCATTCGGTATCTTTCCCAGCGGCGACTTCTCGATCCTACTTCGCGCACTGCGGCAAAACAATCTGCTGAGCATCCTGGCCGAGCCGAACCTGATGGCGATGAGCGGTCACGAGGCCAGCTTCCTGGCGGGCGGAAAGTTTCCGGTCCCGGTCTCGCAATACGGTGCCGGTCTCTCGGGAGCCGTGACCGTCCAGTGGGAGAAGTTCGGCGTCCAATTGAACTTCACGCCGTACGTACTCGACGACAACACGATCCGCCTGGCCGTCATGTGCGAAGTCAGCTCGATCGACGAATCGCTCGGCACGACGCTCGTCGTGGGTGGCGAGCCGATTCCCGGCTTGAACACCCGGACGGCGAGCACGACGGTCGAACTGAAGCAAGGGCAAACGCTGACGATTGCCGGGCTGCTGCAGGTCGAGATCGAGGCTCAGACGAACCGCATTCCAGGCTTGGGTGATTTGCCCTACATCGGTCCCATGTTCAGCAACACGAGTCACGAGCGGGTGGAGAAGGAGCTTCTGGTGATGGTGACGCCCTACCTGGTCGAACCGATGGAGCACGACGAGGTCCCCTGTTTGCCGACC
>JAZFUB010000290.1:0-4479 GCA_036447015.1 Thermoguttaceae bacterium
ACGCGACCGACGAGATCGTCGTGCGAAACTTTTCCCACGGCCCGTTGAACCCTGCCACGATTGACGACCCGTACGACTACAACCGCGACCGCCAAGTCAACGGCACCGACCGACTGATCGCGCGGACCAACCAAACCAACCCACTGACGATGCTCAGGCTGATCACCCCACCGGCTGCCGACAAGGTGCTGGAACAGGCCGCCGAAGCGCTCACCTCGGCCAAGGTCGATTGGCTCTTCGAGTTCGAGCAGATGACCGAGAAATCTCAGCCACGTAGTTCGACAGCGCCACGTGTGATACCACCATCGGACGTTTAGCGGCCGGGCAAGCCCGGCCGCTAAACGACGGATGGAAAAGTCGATGGCGGCGCAGACGGTTCGTGCCGAGCGGGTAGCGTCAGATCGCCGTTTGAGCGCCACGCGGCCATTCAATGTCGTCGTAACGGCTTTGACGATAAGCACTTACACAATCATGCAGCATGACGTTGTCGCCCTTCGGGCGTCGCCGGATTGACTCATAGTGAAAGGACAGTGTAGACTAACTGTGTTCATTACATCCTGATCGCTATACCGTTTGTCTGCCCAGCGCGACATTTTCGGATCGACATCGACACGCCGGTCAAAACCGTATCGAACAGGAACCCTGGCCCTCACGCCCGTACAGAAGGACGACCCATGTTCAAGACGATTACCACTGCCGTTCTCATTGCTGCTTGGTGCTCCGCCGCACAGGCGGCCACCGAAACCGTCACCGGAAGATACGTCAACGTCTCGATTCCCGGCAGCGGCAAGACGCTTTCGCTTGCGGAAGTTCAGGTCTACAGCGGCGGCAAGAATGTGGCCCAAGGCCAGAAGACCACGCAGACGAACATTGGCAGCGGCGGCGATTCGAGTCGGGGTGTCGACGGCCGTACCGACGGCGACTGGGGAAGCGGAACCATCACACATACCGCCGAAGGCACGAAGGACCCGGCCTGGGAAGTAGACCTGGGCAAGGATGTGGCGATCGAGTTGATCGTGATCTGGAACCGCGACGGGTTCGAGAGCCGTCTGTACGGATGCCGTATCACCGTCTTGGACGCAAAACGCAAGGCCGTCTGGGGTGTCGACGTCGCCAAGCCGGGTACCGGCGCGACGGAACTGCCGATCAGCGAGCATACCAAATTCAAAGGGGTCGGCCAAAAGATCGCCAAGATCACCCAACGGGCTGCTAGCAAGGGCGGCGGCGGTGGATCGACCAACTTTCCGACCAACACGCGCGAATCTCTGCGATTGGCCATCGACGACCTGATCGCCAGTTTCGGCGCCTCTTACCCCAATGGCAAGGATTATCTCGCACGACTCGACGCACTCGACGAGGCCGACGCCGACGGCCTCGAAGCACTTCGCCGCGAAGCACTGCTGGCCAATCCGCTGCTGGATTTCGACAAGGTGCTGTTGGTTCGCCGCAAGGGCAACCTCGGTATGCCGGCCAACTGGCAGGGCAACTCCAGTGTCGCCAAAACGGGATACGACAACGAAATCGCCGTGCTCGAAGGCCTCGACGACGGTCAGTTGAAGACCCTCTACAAGCCGGACGGCGGGAAGTACGTCGGTGACGTGGACCTCCACTTCGATGCCGACAAGATGCTTTTCTCGTCGATCGAGGCGAACGGCAGTTGGGCTATCTTCGAAATCAAGGCCGACGGCACCGGCTTGCGTCAGGTCTCGCCCGACATGGGCCAGGACATCGACAACTACGACGCGATCTATCTGCCGAGCGGCAAGATCATCTTCGATTCGACGTCCGGTTATACGGGCGTTCCTTGCGTGGGCGGCAACGACTTCGTCGGCAACCTGCACATCATGGACGACGACGGCTCGAACGTGCGGCGGCTCTGCTTCGAGCAGGACAACGATTGGTATCCCGTGATGATGAACAACGGCCGGGTGATGTTCCTGCGATGGGAATACACCGACTCGGCCCATTACTTCGCCCGCGTGTTGATGCACATGAACCCCGACGGCTCGGACCAGAGGGCCTATTACGGCAGCAACTCGTATTGGCCCAACTCGTTGTTCTATGCCCGCCCGGTCCCCGGCTCGGTGACCAAGTTCGTCGGCATCGTCAGCGGTCACCACGGTCACCGTCGACAGGGTCCGCTGGTGCTCTTCGACGTTTCCCAGGGCCGTCAGGAAGTCGACGGTGCAGTGCAGATCGTTCCCGGCTACGGTAAGCCGGTCGAGAATAAAGTGATCGACAATCTGGCTGCCAGCTACTCGAACCATTGTTTGCATCCTTTCCCACTGAGCGACAAATACTTCATCACGTCGCACAACGTGGGCGGGTGGAGCCTCTGTTTGATGGACGTCTTCGACAACGTGATCGTGTTGAAGAAGGACGCCGACGGAGCGTCGCTGTTGGAGCCGATTCCGCTGCGCAAGACGGTCCGGCCGCAGGTTCTGCCCGATCGGACGATCCCGGGCGACAAAGAGGCGACCGTGGTCATCAGCGACATCTACATGGGCCCCGGTCTGGCCGGCGTCCCTCGCGGTACGGTCAAGAACCTTCGCGTCTACAAGTACGAATACGGCCCGCGGAAGAAGGGCGGCCACTATGCCATGGGTATGGAAGCCGGTTGGGATGCCCATCTTATCTTGGGTACCGTGCCGGTCGAGGCGGACGGTTCCGTCTCGTTCATGATCCCGTCGAACACACCGATCGCGCTGCAACCGCTCGACGAGGAGGGCAGGGCGCTGCAACTGATGCGTAGTTGGCTCGTGGGTATGCCGGGCGAGCGGGTCTCGTGCGTCGGATGCCACGAGCACCCCGATCTGGCCCCGCCGCCGCGGCCCGCGGTCGCTTCGCTTCGCGAGCCGAGCATTATCACGCCGTGGTACGGTCCGGTCCGAGGGATCAGCTTTGCCCGCGAAGTGCAGCCCGTGTTGGACAAATTCTGCGTCGGCTGTCATGACGGCCAACCGAGGGACGACGGACAGACGATTGCCGACATGTCGGATCCCAAACGATCGCATGCCGCGCTGCACCCCTACGTGCGACGCAACGGACCCGAGGGCGACTACCATCTACTCGTACCGCTCGAGTTCCACGCCGACACGAGCGAGATTGTCCAGCTGTTGCAGAAGGGACACCACAACGTGAAGCTCGACGCCGAGGGCTGGGATCGGCTCTACACGTGGATCGATCTGAACGCACCGTGGCACGGCACCTGGACCGAGGCGGGAGCCAATCCCGCGACGCTGGCCCGACGGCTGGAACTGCGTGCGTTGTACGCCAACGTCGAGACGAATCCCGAGTTGATCGTCAACCCGTACATGAAGACCGAGACGTTCGTCGAGCCGGAGAAGTTCGAGCGCGACGTGCGCGACGTTCAGGCGCAGGGCTGGCCGTTCAGCGCATCGACGGCCCAGCGTATGCAGGGCGGCGAAGGCATGGAGTTGGATCTCGGCGACGGCGTGACCATGAAGGTCGCTCGCATCCCCGGCGGCCAGTTTCCGATGGGCTCGAACGGCGAAACGCCCGTCGAGCAGCCGATCAGCCTGGTCACGATCGACAAGCCCTATTGGATGGGCATGACGGAGGTCACCGTCGAGCAGTTCCAGCAGTTCGACCCGAAGCACGACAACGGGGTCTACGACATGCACTACAAGGATCAGGTCAAGCGGGGCTACTACATGGACAACGAGCCGCAGTTCCCGGCGATCCGCATCTCCTGGCAACAGGCGACCGCCTACTGCGAGTGGCTCTCGAAGCGGACCGGCCGAAAGGTCTCGCTGCCGACCGAAGCCCAATGGGAATGGGCCTGTCGGGCGGGCACCGCGACGCCGCTGTCGTTCGGCGATCTGGACACCGACTTCTCGCCGTTTGCCAATCTGGCCGATGTCACGGTCAAAGAGATGGCCGTCTCGGGCGTGAACCCCAAGCCGATCAAAAACCCCAATGCGACGGTCGATTTCGAGTTGAAAGACACGCGTTTCAACGACGGCGTGCTGCATTTGGCCAACGTCGGCCAGTACGAACCGAACGCCTGGGGATTGCACGACATGCACGGCAACGTGGCCGAGTGGACCCGGTCGGATTACGTCCCCTATCCGTACGACGACCGCGACGGTCGAAGTTCGGGCTCGAAGGACACGAAAAAGGTCCTACGCGGCGGTTCCTGGCACGACCGGCAACACCGCGCGTCGTCGTCGTTCCGGCTCGGCTACCCGACCTGGCAGAAGGTCTATCACAGCGGGTTCCGCGTGGTGGTCGAGGACTAAGTTAGCACGGCCGGAAAGCGTTGCACGGTGTTGTCGTTTGACGCCCAGCCGAAGGCGCCGGCTTTCTTGGGCAACTCGACAGGACATGGAGCCGGGTGCCATGTTCCACGCTTACGTGGACATGCTGCCTGGCCTGTCGCTCCAGACAGTACGGGTTCCTCTTCTCTGTTGCCGGCCGCGTGAATTGCCGGAGAATATCGCCACTGATACACTCGTC
>JAZFUB010000291.1:0-3448 GCA_036447015.1 Thermoguttaceae bacterium
CGTCAAGTCGCCGTGCCGGCGACAGCTAAACGGGTTAGTGTGAAATGGACTGGAATTATCGCGAAGAATCTCCATAATGGGACTTTCCGCAGTCCATTCAGCCCGAACGACTGGAACTCGAACGACACCATGCCCAAACGATCTTCCTATCAACAACGTGTTATCCGCAATTATTACGACAACCGCGACGCCATCATGGTGCAGCGACTCGGCGACCTCGTGACCGACCTATTCTTGGCCGAGGGGAAGGCTCGCGTGAAGCTCTGGAAACGGGTCGCCACGACGCTCGAAAAGCTCAAAGTGCCCGCCGATCGGATCGAGCATCTCGTCCAGAGCGACAACCCGACCCTGCTGGCGAACGAGTTGAAGGAACTGCTCAAGGAGAGCTGATCGCGATGTCTGATGAGAATGGGCCTACCAACGCCCCGGTCGTCGACCGATTGCGATGGAAGAAGTTTCCCGTGCTCGACGACGGGTTCGTCTGTCTGGTCGACGTGATGGGTGACGACCAATCGCTGGTCCAGGCCGCCCGGGTCAGCTACGGGGCCGGTACCCGGCACGTGTCGGACGATCGAACGCTGGTCCGCTACCTCATGCGGCATCAGCACACAACGCCGCTGGAAATGGCCGAGGTGAAGCTGTTGGTCCGCGTGCCGATGGACTGCTGGCGCCAGTGGATCCGGCACCGGACCGCCTCGATCAACGAGTACAGCACGCGTTATTCCGTCGCAATCGACGCCGCCCAATCGACCCCGCCCGACCAGTGGCGCCAACAGGCCTCCGCGAATCGCCAGGGCAGCGAGGGGTTCTTCGACGAGAAGTCGGGCACCGAACTTTCCAACGAAGAGAAACAGCTACAGCGGCATGCCCGCGACGTCTACCAGCAGCGTATCGAACAGGGCGTTGCCCGGGAACAGGCTCGCAAGGACCTGCCGCTGTCGACCTACACGGAAGCCTACTGGAAAATCGATCTGCACAACCTGCTGCACTTCCTGCACTTGCGGATGGACGAGTCGGCCCAATGGGAGATCCGCCAATACGCCCAGGCGATCGGCCGGGAGATCGTCCGCCCGTTGTTCCCGATCGTCTGGGAAGCGTTCGTCGATTATCGCGTCGACGCGATGCGCCTCTCGCGAATCGATCAGGAAGTGATCACTCGGCTGACCACCGCGGGCAACCTGCCGGCGGGCGAGGCCGAGTTCTTCGCCGCCGGCGATCCCAGTTGGGCCGGCCTGAAGCGATCCCGCGAGCGGGACGAATGCCGAGCAAAACTCGTGCGGCTGGGGATCGTCCGGCAGTAGACGGGGCCGCGGGAGTTCATCGCCAACGCCGAGTTGCCGCCACCCGCGAATCTGCTCGTTTCTCTTGTGTCTTTCATAGAGCGGATGCCCGGGCAACGCGACCATCGAACCGATCACGACCGCCGAGGCGACGACCGAGAGCACGACCCATGGAATTCGGTGACGCGGAGCGTACAGTGCCATGCCGTAAAGGGCGCCGAACGCCAGCCCGACCGCATGCACACCGTTGGCGATATTCGCGTCAGCCACGTAGGTTAGAAAGATGCAGATGGCGAGCCAGATGGCAAACATTGCCACGAGCGTATCGTTACAGAAATCTCGGAACTCGGGCCGCCATCGACGGCCCACCCAGAGCAGGCCGAACAGACCGTAGCCGATCCCGGACAACCCGACGCTGCCGACCTGCTCGTTCAAGGCTGTATCGAGATTGTTGACCAGAAAGGGAAGCATGGTCGACGTATAGCCCAGCAGCACGAGCAGCCCAAGATAGCGAAACGAGCCGTAGCGCGGTTCCAACAATCGGCCGAAAAGGATCATCCAGTAGGCATTGAAGCCCACATGCATCAGGTTCCCGTGCAGGACGGTGGTCGTGAAGGGCCGCCACCACTGCCCCGACCAGATCGGCGAGAGGATGCCAAGTTGCATCGCGTTGTAGTAGGCATGCCGCCGGTCCGGATCGATCGAGCAAACGATTTCCAGGGCCACGGCCACGGCCGTAAGGATCAGCGTCACCGGCATCCGCCGGAAATCGACTTTGGGCATGGGAAGCATCATGGTCCAACTCTAGCGGACCACGGCGGGAAAGCCAATCGCAAAATATGCCATACAGGCTGTTGCCCCACAGGGATGGGTGCCATGCTCCACGCTTGCGTGAGGGCATCCGAGAATTCGATTCGCATTGCCACATCCCAAGCCCACCGGCTGCGACCGGTGGGACCGACCGAGTGCGTACGCCCCGGTCCCACCGGACGCAGCCGGTGGGCTTGGACGGCCTCACGCAAGCGTGAAACAATGGCACCCGGCTCTTTGTGTCTCAGTGCGTCGCCAACCAGGCGGCCACGCCTTGCTCGATGCTTTTCATCTCGCCGAGAAACTCGCCGGTGATCTCCTCGCCCGACAAGAAGATCGTTTCCGAGCCCTCGATCCGCTCCTGCGGCACGCGAACGAGGTTCTTCAACGGTTTGTAGCTGTACGCCATTTCGGCGGCTTGTGCGTTCAACGGATAATGCATCAGCGACCACCCGCCATGGGCCAGTTGGTTGTCCATGAACGTGAAGACGGCCACCCGTTCGGCCACGCGATAGGCCTTTTCGAGAGTCTGTTCGTTGTCGGCGTCGTACTTCACCAGCACGCGAAGCAACTCTCCGGCGCCCCAGCCGACCTTGCACTTCGATGGCCATAAATACGTATCCAGCGGCATGGACGACTCGAAGTCGAGCAGCGTGAGGGCCGCATCGAGATACGGCCGTGCCTCTGGCTCTGCTTCGCCCCAGGAGTCCCGCATGACGTCGTACAACACGGCCAAATAGGCCATGGCCGTGCCGCTGTTCCAGAATGCTTGCTTTGGAGAATTCGTATCGACGACTTTCGAGATCTTCTCGCCGGGCGCCACTTCGGTGACCAGCCGCCCGTCGGGGGTCATTTGCGTATGCAATCGTCCGTCGACCATGTGGGCCCGATTGGCGTCGACCCAACGTCTGACCCACGCGCCGGCGGTGAGTGCCTGCTCGCGCATTCCCAAAGCGATCATCAGATGGCCGAAGAAGGTCGTGTCGAGTGCCCCGATGGTCGGCGGCGCTTGGACGTCGTCGGGGTCGTCGCCAATGAAATGAAAGACACCGCCGGACGGCTTGTGCTGATACTGGAGTATCCGCTCGATCACGCCCGGTTGCCGCACCAGCGGATGATCGATCCAGACGGCCACCTTGCAGAAGTTCAACGGTCGGTAAAGTCGCTGAAGATCCTTGTACTCGGGCCGTTCGTCGGGCAAGTAGAAATCGCCATTGTCGCGCAGAGCCTCGGTCCCGGCCCAGTCGAGAAGCCGAGCAATCGTATCGTGATCGACACCGGCACAAAACATCCCCCAGGTCGTCTTGTGGACATAGCTCAGGTTACGTTCTTCGAGAATCGGCCCATTCGGCGCGATC
>JAZFUB010000292.1:0-4393 GCA_036447015.1 Thermoguttaceae bacterium
ACCCCCCCGGGGGGCGACGGGGGGCACCCGCCACGGGTCCCGGGCCCCCCGGGCCGCCGCCGGTGGGATTGGACGACAGGAGTGGGGATCCGCTTGGCGATTCAAATCCAGTGGCACGCGAGTTGTTCAACAGAGCCCGCACTGACCGAGCGTCTTGCCGATCTTCGGCCAGCCTTCCTTGGCCAACCCTTTCGAGTCGCATTGCAGGGCGACCAGCGTTTCGTTATCCAGCCCGAAGGCAACTCGCCCCGGGCCGATGATCGTCCCGGCGGAGCGGACGGCCGTCTCGACCTGAGCGGTCCATTTCGCTTTTCCTTCGAAATCGACCGCGTGGATCGTTCCGGCATTGTCGCCGAAGTAGATCACGTCGTCGTCGCCGATCACGGGCGTCGATTCGACCAGTCCGGCCGCTTCGTACTCCCATCGCGGCTTGTGCGAATTGCCGTCGATGCAAAGCAGTGTACCCCGCGGCTTCTCGCCTCGCTTCGACAGACTGATGCCGACGTAAATCTGCCCATGCCGATCGATGACCGGCGAGGCAAGCAACTGGCCCGGCATGGTGCTTTTCCAGGCCTCCTTGCCTTTGGCGACGAACCCGTAGAGATGCTCGTCGCGCCCGGCAACCACGAGCGTTCCGTCGTCGGTCATCGCGGGCGACGAGTGGATGTACCAACCGGTCGTGCCCAGCCCGGCCGCATGATTCCAAAGGTTTGTGCCCTTGTTCTCACCCATCCGGATCGCAAAGACGCACCCGTCCTCGGAGCCGATGTAGAGCACGTCGTCGTGGAGGATGCCGCCGGAGTTGAACTTCTGACGCGAGCGGAAGTAAGGCGATGTTTGCAGCCGGCCGTCGGCGTTGATCTTCAGCAACCCGCCGTCGTAGCCGCTGATCCACGTATTTCCGTCCGCATCGGCAATCGGCGCGGCCCAACCGAGCGGCTCTCCGACCGTCGTGGGCGCATAGATCTGCTTCCCCTCGAAGCTCACGCAGTGCAGTGAACCGTCGCTGCAATGCAACCGCAACGATCCGTCGGGAGCCATCACCGGCGGGCTGGGCGCTCGGCTGCTGGTAACGTATTCCCAACAGACTTTCATCGCACCGTCCTGCTCCTCCAAAGCCACGAGCCTTCCCTGTGCGTGCAAGAAGACCCGACCGGTCGAATCGACGGCCGGCGCCGAACGTAGCGGCGTCGACTCGCCTTCGTACGGCGGCTGCTCGGGATAGGCCCAAACGAACTGTTTTGGACGAATCGCCTTGGGACGAGGTTTTAGTTTGGGTTTGGGTTTTGGCTTCGGCTGGGGTTTTGGCGGCTGGGGTGCCACTGCTTTCGGCTTCTTGCGTACCGGCGCTTCCGGCGGCGCAGTGGTGGGACTTTCCGGACGCTTCTCTTGTGGTGGTGTCGTCGATGTTGGGCGGCGAGTGGGCCGCTGGGGCTTTTTGGCCGCAGGCTCCTCTCTCGACGCGGGCGTACTCGGTTTCTGCGCTACAGGCTCGACCGCTTTCGGTGGCGTCGGTGGACTCGGCGCCGGCGGTTGGGGCTGTTGCGGCGTCGATGGAAGCTCCGGCTGGATGGGCGTGTGCTGTGTCGGTGGGACCGGTTGAGGTGGCAGCGGCTGTGGAGACTGTGGCACAGGTTGCTGCGTCGGTTGTTGCGGTTGAAGAGGCTGTGGCGGAACCTGTGGCGTTGGAGGTTGGCCCGGTGGCAACGGAGCCTGCGGTGCCTGAGGGATCGGCGGTTGTTGTGGTGCGTAGGGCGGTTGCTGCTGCGGCGGCGGTGCCTGGCCGGCGGGAGGCATGCCCGGTTGCGATGGCATGGTCCCGTATTGCGACGGTGGGACACCGGGCGCCGTCGGCATCGGTGGGTATTGTCCCGGCGCCATGCCGTGTTGAGTCGGGGGCCCACCTTGCTGTGAGGGCGGCATGCCTGGTTGTCCGGGCGTCTGGCCGAACTGAGCCGGCGGCGGCTGTGGCGGCGGCAACCCGGGCTGGGGCGGTGACACGCCGGGACGCGAAGCGGGAATCCCCGGTTGCGGCGGGTAACCGCCGGCGGTTGGCGTCGGACCGTATGCAGGCGGCATACCCGGTGCCGAGGGCGCTACCCCGGGCTGCCTCGGCGCGATCCCCGGTCGCTGCGGCGGAACGCCCGGCGCACCGGGCGCGGGAACGATCCTGAACAGGCCGATCGCCTGGTGTCCGCATTGGGGACACGTGTAAGGTTGCGTCGGTTGTTGGACCTGAAAACCGCAACCGGTGCATTGGAACGTGTGCATCTCGCGTAGTCCCCTGGTTTATTGAACGACCACAGCGGCCTTGGTATAGACCTTGCCGTTGTCTCGAAGCACGATCCATCCGCGAACTTCCGTGATTTCGACGCCGCGCGTTGCCGCATTGTGACGCGTCGAGTCGAATCGTTCGCCCGGGTGGACCAGTTCGATCGTGTTGGCGATGCCCGCATCTTGCATCGTCTCTTTCAGCCATCCGGCCAAGGCCGTTTCCATCGGATCGGAGCCGGGTCGGGTCTTCGGCGCCCAGCGATAATAGGCTTCACCGAGATCCTTCAGCAGCGGCGGCATCTTGTCGGTCATTGCCGAGCGGAAGCAGAGCAACTGGCCGACCAACGCACAGGCCCCTTCGTTGCCCTGAAGCACTCCTTCGAGCAACTGCTGCCGATGGATTTCCAGGCCGGAGATCTCGGCCAGGTCGGAGCCGAGCAACGCGTATTGCCAATCGAGCATGCCGGCCGGCGTGGCGGGGGTCGATGCGTCGGGTTGCTCGGGGGCGAGTTGCTCGGCCAGGTATTGCATGCCCGCATCGAGCCGCTGCTGGAGATACTGTATCCCCTCGGCCATGGCCGCAAACTGCTGGTTCAGCGTATCGCGAATCTGCACGAGCACCGGGTCGACGGCCGTTTCCGAGTCGCCCGCGTCTTGCCCGGCCATCGCGCTAAGCTTCGCGTCGATCTTTCCGAGCACCTCCTGCAAGGGCCGAACCAGCGCGTCGAGCATGCCGGAATCGAACGACGGTGCGGCCGGCTTCTCGTCGGACGCTTCGGCGCCGGGTTCTCCGGTCGCCTGGGAACCGGACGTCGCGATCCGATCGGCCAGGGCGTCGATCTTCTGGCCCAGCATGGCCAGCACGCCGTTGTCGGACTCGCCCTCGCCGGCTGCCGACTCGCGCTGCAGCAGATAGGCCGTGACCTGGTCGTTCGCCTGGTTGAGCATCCGGCCCAGGTTGCGTAGATGCGAGGTCAGATGTTCCAAGGGATCGGCACCCTCGGGGATCTCGTCCTCGTCGTCACCTTTCTTTCCGGGCCATAGTGCCATTGTCGAAACTCCCGAGCCGTGTACGGTTGGTGTCTAGGATTGACCGAAAACAACTTTCCGATTTCGATGTCCTTGTTTAGCCGTCGCCGGCACGGCGACTTGGTCGAAAGTGTGCTCAAGTGTCAAGCCGCCGTGCCGGCGGCAGCTAAACTTAGCGCGACGCTCCCAGTTCGATGTTGTCCAGGCCTCCCGTGTCGAGATAGTAGCGTTCGTCGGCCAGCGTGCGCCAGGTGAAGTAGACGTTCTCGCCGAGAATCGCGTCTTCGCCGGCGACCACGCCCGTGACGGCGTCGACCTCGAGCGTTTCTTCCTGGTCCTTGTCTGCGTGCTTGCGTTTGATCTTGACGACGACCTCGGTCGGGCCGATCCGGTCTCCGACTTCCATTTTCAGCAGGTAGACGGGCGTTGCCTGCGCTTCCTCGCCGCCGGCCAGTTTTCGCCCGATCAGCACCCGTTGCGAGCTGGTCGTGAACTCGGTAATCTCTTCGCGAGTCTGATCTTCGACCGGCTGGAAGAGGATCCGTTCGTTGCGAATCCCCGAGGTCGCATCGGTCATGACACCCCAATAGTAGCTGTTGTCGAGAAGTCTTCCTTTCATCTCGAACTTGAACTGCGGCAGCATGCCGTTACGGGCCATGAACTCGACGGCCGCGCCGACGACGACCGGGCTTTTCGGATCGATGATCACGCCCGGGTTGTGCCCCTTCTCGTCCTGATACGGATACCAATTGCCCGCGTAGTGGTTGTGCATCGGCACGATCCGCGACGGCGAAAGCGGCACGTACATTTGGATCAGTCGCTGGATGTACGAGAGTTTCGACGGCTGGCCTGCCAACAACACGATATCGACGTCGTGGTCGACGATCCGCCGGCAGTAGTCGAAAAACAGTTCGTCGAACACATCGTGAACGACGCCCTCGAAATCGTCGCGGTTGAAGTAGAGATCCAACTCCTGTTGCAGGTTGTAATAGCCCGGACCGCGCAGCTTGTCGGCCGCCTCTTGCAGCGATTCGACGACGACCGGTTCGACGATCTCGGGGTCGGTATGCGAGATGGGTTCGTCGGTCAC
>JAZFUB010000293.1:0-4701 GCA_036447015.1 Thermoguttaceae bacterium
CAACAGGAAGGCAAACCGCAGGAACAGAACCCAGAGGAAGAATCCTCGAAGGACGATCACCCGGCCCGAAAACGGCTCGAGGCGGCCCGGCAACGCATGAAGGAAGCTCAGGAGAAACTCGATGAGGCCGAGCGGGAAGGGGCCGTCGAGAAACAGGAACAGGCCATTCGCGAACTGGAACAAGCCAAGGCCGAGTTGGAAGAGATCCTGCGGCAACTTCGTGAAGAAGAGATCGTACGCATGTTGGCCATGCTCGAAGCCCGATTCCAGAAAATGCTCCTCATGCAACGGGAAGTGTACGAAGGAACCCTGCGGCTCGACGCCGTCGCCGAATCCCAGCGAAACCGGAGCCACGAGATCGAGGCCGGCCGGCTCAGCGGCAAGGAGACCGACATCGTCATCGAGTGCGACAAGGCCCTGTTGGTGTTGCACGAAGACGGCACGGCGGTCGCGTTTCCCGAGGCGGTCGGCCAGATGCGCGACGACATGCAGCAGATCGTGCTCCGTTTGGCCGAGACCAAGGTGAGCAACATCACGCAGGCGATCGAAGAGGACGTCATTGCCGCGCTGGAAGAGATGGTCGACGCTCTGAAGAAGGCCCAAGAGGAGATGGAAGACAAGCAGCAGGAAGAGCAAAAGGAACAGAAGCCGCCGGGCGAAGAGCAGGAGCCGCCGTTGATCGACATGCTGGCCGAGTTGCGAATGATTCGTGCGTTGCAAATGCGCATCAATGGCCGTACCGAGCGTTATTCCCAACTGATCGACGGTGAACAGGCGAGCCAGCCCGATCTGATCGACGCGCTTCAGCGCCTTGCCGAGCGTCAATCGCGAATCCACCAGGTCATGCGGGACCTGGAAATGGGGAGAAACAAATGACCGGAAAACGAACCAGTTGTTCGATGCGTCGGATGGCCGTGGCATGGTGCCTCCTGGCCGGCCTGTTCGGGCCCTGTGGACTTGGGGGTTCAACGCGATCGGCCCATGCACAATGGCCCGCCGACTTCGCTCTCGATCCGCCATGGCAAACGCCGGCGGTCGATCGGGTCAAGTCGGACGTGTTCGCATGGCTGGATACGACGTCGCCCGACGAGTCGGTTCGCAACGAGGCGACGTCGATCTGGTCGGACGTCGCCGATCAACCAACCGGCGTGGACCTGTTGGATCGTGTCACGAGGACCATCGCCCTGGCCGATCAAAATGCGAGCGATTTGGTGAAACTCTGTGCGCAGCCGAAGAGTCACACCGTATTGCCAAGCCAACCGTGGTTGACCGATACGGCAACGCCCCCGCTGGTGGCAGCGAATATGCGATTGCTCTACGGTCGCCACCTCACCCACGCATCGCTCTACGACGAGGCACACGAGCAACTCGCCGGTCTGACGGCGGACGACGTCGTCGCACCGGCCACGCTGCTCTTCTACCAGGGCGTGGTTCACCATGGTCTGCTCCACAAGCAGGACGGCCTCGACGCGATCGGACGCCTGCTCGAAGGTGCCGGGCAGAGTCCCCGCCGCTATGTGGCGGTGGCTGAAATGATGCAACAGGACCTCGAAGGACTCGAAGACGACACGCTCGACCATATCGCCCGACGCATGGACGACATCCGGCGCCGCCTCGACTTGGGACGAGCGGGACCGCGTGTGCGCGAGGTCGAGGACGGCGTGATCGAGTCGCTCGACAAGATGATCGAGGAGCTCGAAGCGAAGCAGAAAAAGAAGAAGGGCGGAGGAAGTTCGGCCGGCAAGAATCCCCAGCCGAACAAGCCGGCCCCCGACAGCCGAATCCTCGAGGGCAAGGGACCCGGCAACGTGCAAAAGCGGTCGATCGGTGCCGAGGCCGATTGGGGCGACCTGCCGGCAAAGCAGCGCGAAGAGGCCCTGCAACAGATGGGACGCGAATTCCCGTCGCATTACCGCGACATTATCGAACAGTACTTTCGCCGTCTGGCCTCCGAAGGGAGTGAATAGCCGATGTCGACTTTTTTGGTGGCCATCCTATTGTTTTCGGCACCTCAGGACGTGGAGGTCCGTTGCCTCGACGGGCATACCGGCGAGGGCGTGATCGTCGAACTCAACGACGAGCGGCTGACGGTCCGGACATCCGAGGGACGCGTCTCCTGGAAGACCGACGACCTGTTGGGCATCTTTCCCAAGCAGGTTGCCGCGTCGAAGGAACCGGCCGGTTCGCCCGTGATTGACCTGATCGACGGATCAACGCTCGTCGCCGATCGCTATACGGTCACCGACGGACGGGCGGAGGTCGCATTTCCTGACGAGCGAACCCTCGAACTGCCCGACAAGGTGGTGGCTGCCGTTCGGTTCCTCGCTACGGGGCCGGCCATGGCGGACGAATGGTCGCGGCTGAGGGAATTGCAAACCGACAGCGATCTGTTGGTCGTCGGCGATGCCCAGGGCATCAACTATCACAGGGGCGTGTTGCTGGACGTGACCGACACGACCGTACAGTTCGAACTCGACGGCACGCTGCTGCCGGTCAAACGGCCCAAGGTGTTCGGGCTGATCTATCATCGGCCGCCGAGAGACGATCTTTCGGGGACCATCTGCCGGATCACCGACGCGACCGGTTCGCAGTGGTCGGCTCGATCGATTGCCTTCGACGGCGACTTGCGATGGACCACGCCTTCGGGCGTCGAGGCCGGATGTCCGCTGGCGGCGATCCGAAGCATTGATTTCTCGCAAGGCAAGATCGTTTTTCTCAGCGATCTGAAACCCGAGTCGACCGACTTCACGCCCTACTTCGGCGGCAGCGAGGGGACGGCCCTGTTGCGTGGTCTTTATGCGTTGCGAACGGACACGAACCTGGAACTGGGGCCGTTGCAGATCGAGAAACAGCCGTATCGCAAGGGGCTGGCGTTGCACAGCCGGACGGAAGTCGTCTATCGGCTGCCCGACCGATACAGCCGTTTCAAGGCCATTGCCGGCATCGACGACGCGGTTCGGCCCCATGGCGACGTGCGTCTGGTCCTCAGCGGCGACGATCGGGTCCTGTTCGAGGCGACCGTCACCGGCAGCGACCCGCCGGTGGCAATCGAACTCGATTTGACCGGAGTCCGGCGGCTCAAGATCCTCGTCGACTTCGGCCGGAATATGGATATCGCCGATCACCTAGATCTTTGCGAAGCGAGGGTCATCAAATGAGAAGAGTCCTGCCTGCTATATTGCTTGGCGTGTTGCTTTCTTCGGCCGCCAACGTCTGGGCCGTCAACGCCTGGGCCGACGGCGACGATCCGACGCCGCCTCGCGCCGTGCTCGATGCCGAGGCACAGCGCATCGCGGTGATGGACGTTGCCAAGGACGCGGTCCTGGCCGTGTTCGCTGCCAACGGAGAGGGCGGCGGATCCGGCGTGGTCATCTCGGCCGACGGCTTCGCGCTGACCAACTTCCATGTCGTCCAGCCGTGCGGAAAGGCCATGAAGTGCGGCATGGCCGACGGCCGTATCTACGACGCCGTGATTGTGGGCGTCGATCCAACCGGCGATGTCGCGCTGATCAAGCTGTTCGGACGCGACGACTTCCCGCACGCGGTGATCGGCGACAGCGACGCCGTCGAGGTCGGTGCCTGGTGTTTCGCCATGGGGAATCCGTTCCTGCTGGCAACCGACTTCCAGCCGACCGTGACCTACGGGATCGTCTCCGGCGTGCATCGCTATCAGTACCCGTCCGGAACGATTCTGGAATACGCCGACTGCATTCAGATCGACGCATCGATCAACCCGGGCAACTCCGGCGGGCCGTTGTTCGATGCCCAGGGGCGTCTGATCGGGATCAACGGCCGGGGGTCGTTCGAGAAACGGGGCCGCGTGAATGTCGGGGCCGCCTATGCCATCTCGATCAACCAGATCAAGAACTTCCTCGGCTACTTGCATAGCGGGCGTGTGGTCGACCACGCGACGCTCGGTGCCCGAGTCAGCTCCGATGACCGGGGACACGTCGTCGTCAACGAGATCGCCGAGACGTCGGACGCCTATCGCCGAGGGCTCCGCTACGACGACGAGATCATCAGTTTCGGCGGTCGGACGATCTCCACGCCTAACGGATTCAAGAATGCGCTGGGGATCTATCCCAAAGGATGGCGCATTCCGCTGAGCTTTCGCCATGACGGCCGGCGCTACGATGTGCTGGTTCGATTGGCCGGGCTGCATGCTACGGAAGAATTATTGGAGAAGACCGAGGGACGCCAGCACAGGATGCCCATGCCCCTACCGAAACCGGGCGAGCAGCCGAAGCCTGGTGAGGGGCGGAAGCCGGAAGACCGTCCCGAGCCCAAACCGATTGAGATTCCGATACCCCGCAGCCATCCGGCCCTGCCGCGTGCAAACACCGAGCCGACGGTCCCCGAGGTGATCGACAATCACTTCGAGGCCAGGCGGGGATACGCCAACTACTATTACAACCGGCTCCATCGCGATCGCATCCTCGCGGCATGGTCTGCGGCCGCCGGACTGACCGACGCGGGCGGCCGATGGCGACTGGCAGGCGAGTTGGTCGGTGGCGGCGGTGCGTTTCTTCTCGAATTGGACGACGGCGAGACCCGCCTGAAAGTCCCGGCATTCGAGATGACCTGGACGGCGACCGACGATTTCACGTCGTCGCTGCTGCCGCCCGACAGCGGCGGCCTGTTGCCCGCACTGAATCTCTGGCGTCGACTGGCCGTCGAAGGGGCCGACAACTTCGGCGAGGT
>JAZFUB010000294.1:0-21463 GCA_036447015.1 Thermoguttaceae bacterium
GGCGTGGCGAAATACCGTTGCACCTTGTCGACGTGCGTGGCGAGCAGTTGGGCATGGAGCAGGAAATCGCCGTCGTCGGCGCGAACGTTCATGCCGTGGATCGCCAGCACGTTCGTACCGGCAACGAGTGCGTCGAGTGAGGCCGTGATGCTGATGTCCTCGGGCGTGACCGAGTCGCCGACAGTTCGCTCGGTCGTGGCGGTCGCGTTCCACCCGGGCGACTGCGGCGCGTTGCGGCTTGCGACCGGTTGTCCGTTGAGATAGGCCGTGAAGCCGTCGTTGTACTTCATCCGCAACGTCAGGGTGTCCAAGACGTCCGGAGTATCGACGTCGAAGAGGACCCGCGTCCACAGCGAGGCGTTCGTGTCGAACATTTCCGTCGTGACGTCGGCTTGCAGCATGCCGCCGAAACCGGGCGCCTCGGTACTGAACCCCACGCCGGGCATTCGGGCGCTGGTGACCGGGAGCGTCAACTGGGGATTCAGGAACCCGCGGTTCGCCTGCGCCGGGGGGACGAACGCGAAATCGGTCATGTCGTCATGGTCGGTGTCCCCGAGCCGTTGCATGGTCACCATGCCGGCAGCGACCGGCAAGGCGTCACCGCTGAAGGCGCTGGAGCCACGAATGGGGAACCCGCCTATGACGGTGTTCAGTTCGGCGATGTCGTCGGCCGAATAGGACCATGGGGCGAAGTCGGCGACGATGCCGCGGTTGTCGACGATCATCGCCCAACCCTTTCCGCCGGTTGACCAATTGATCCCTTCGCCGAAGTAATTCTCCGTCGGGTCGTCGGTTCGATAGAGCACCTCTCCCGGGGCGATCGGGCCGTCGAGTTCCCACAACTTGTGGAACTGGTTGATATCTTGACTGGTTCCCTTGTTGGCGGCCACGACCCAGCCGGTCGCATCGATCGGGTGGTCGGAGACGTTTTGGATTTCGACGTAATCGGGCGTGCTGTAGCCGATCTCGGTGATCAGCAGCGTCGGCTCGGCGCCACCGCGACTCCACGCGGAATCGTCGAAGACCAGCGTGGTCCAACTCGTCGGATCGTCCGCGGCAGTGGGAACCCGATAACGCACGGTCTGTTCGTCGGAGACGAGCGTGAGGACCTGTTGTGACACGCCGTAGGAAATGTCGTCGTCCTGGCGTGGGAACTCGGGCGCAAAGTGTTGGGCGATCGTCGTGCCGTCGGGCTGGACCAGCGCGAGGTATTCTCCGTCGCCGTCGATCTGAAAGTTCGTATGCAACTCGCCGGCCGGGTCGGTCAGATTCTTGTCGGACGCAAAAACGACCAGGTACTTGCCCGAGTCGATCGAAACGTCCGGAAACTGCCACTTGTCCAGGTCGTTGTCGTCGTCGGTCAGGTACCAACCGTCGAGGCTTTCCGTCGCGGCGGTCGGATTGTAGATCTCGATCCAGTCGGAGAACTCGTCGTCGCGGTCGGTCAGGCCGCTGTCATTGAAGGCCATGAACTCGCTGATGACGAAAGGTCCCGCATCGAGAACGAGTCGTGGCTCGAGCGTCTCGAACTCCCTCCGCCTGCCTCGCCATGGGGCCGACAGGGCGGTGGCCGGCGCCGCTCTCAGTAGCGATGAAGACGCCCGAGTGATCCGATTTCTCAAACCGCGAAGCACGATAATCTCCGTTGAATGGTATATGACGCGATTCTATTACCCCATTTTCATTATGACAGAAAGGAATCACGGCGTAAACTCGGCGGCAGCTAAACGGTTGAGTTGTTGCTTGACGGTTGCCCCCAGAGGGAGTACAATCCATCTTTGGCGTTGTCTCGTCAAACGAGTTCTCAGACAAAGCGGACCGTGATCCCGGGAGATCGCAGTGAAACTCCGACGCAGGCTCCTCCTGGAACCGCTCGAACAGCGAGCGTTGTTGGACGGTGCGATCGGCGGCGCCGTCTTCGAGGACCTCGACCGCGACGCCGTCCGCGACGTCGGCGAACCGGCGCTTGAGGGCTGGACCGTTCAATTGCAGCGCACCGGCGGCGAACTGCAACAGTCGCTGTTCAGCCTCGCGCCCGCGGCCGACGATCAGTTCGGACGCGCGATTGCCGCGCTGGGTGACGACGTGCTGATCGGGGCCTACCATGTCGACGTCGAGGAACCCGACGCGGAGGTTCCCGGGGTCAGGATTTCCGATGCGGGAGCCGCCTATCGGTTCGACGGCATGGACGGTCGTCTGCTGCAAACGTTCGTCAATCCGACACCCGAGGCAGACGATCGTTTCGGACGCGCCGTGGCTGCCGAAGGAGATCGCGCCCTGATCGGCGCCTATCTCGACGACACGGCCGCGCTCGACGCCGGAGCGGCCTACCTGATGGACGCCGCCACGGGCGAACTGCTCCGGACGCTGCTGAGCCCCAACCCGGGCTACAACGATCAGTTCGGGCGATCGGTCGCCATGGTCGGCGGCAACCCGTTGATCGGCGCGCGGCTGGACAATACGGCCGGATACAACACGGGAGCGGCCTATCTGTTCGACGGATCGACCGGCGAGTTGCTCCAATCGTTCTTCAGTCCAACGCCCGCATGGGGCGATCAGTTCGGCTATTGTGTTGCCGCGTTGGGCAATCACGTGGCGATCGGAGCCCGATACGACGGCACGGCCGCCGAGGACGGTGGGGCCGTCTATCTGTTCGATGGTTCGACCGGCCGGTTGCTGCGCACGTTTCTCAGCCCGACGCCCAACACGAACGGTGCGTTCGGCCGAAGTGTGGCTCTCGTGGGCGACAGCCTGCTGATCGGTGCCCGGTTCGACGACACGGCGGGCGAGGATGCCGGTGCGGCGTATCTCTTCGACGTTATCACAGGCGAGCTGTTGCACACGCTGATCAGCCCGGCGCCTGCGCCCGGCGACGAATTCGGCTATGTCGTAACGGCCGTGGGCAGCAACCTGTTGATTGGGGCCCGGCTCGATGATACGGCGGGTGAGGACGCCGGTGCGGCGTATCTCTTCGACGGCCTCACCGGCGACCTGTTGCAAACGTACGTCAGCCCCGCACCGGCCGAGGGCGATCGGTTCGGCGTCTCCTTGGCCGCCGTCGGCACCGACGTTCTCATCGGCGTGCAATCCGACGACACGCGGGCCGACGACGGTGGGGCCGCTTATCGTTTCGAAGGCGTCGGCGTGCCTCGAATCCTGACGACCGACCTACAGGGCGAATTCCACTTCGACGACGTGGCCGAGGGCACGTATCAGATTCGGCAACTCGCACCGCCCGGCTATGCACATACGCTGCCCGAGGACGCGGCGGTCTATGCGGTCGAACTTCTCCCGGACGCACGGGTGTTGGACCTCCAGTTCGGCGTCGTCGGCAATGAGCGACCGCAGGCAGACGGCGATGCGTTTGCCACCGACGAGGACCTGCCGCTGAGCGTGGTGGCCCCGGGCGTGCTCACCGGCGACACGGATGCCGACGGCGATGCGCTGACGGCAAGGCCAGATCGGCTGCCGGCTCATGGGACGCTGACGCTTCGGACCGACGGTTCGTTCGCCTATGTGCCTGACGACGACTTCTTCGGCGAGGATACGTTTACCTATGTGAGCCACGACGGCTGGCTCGACTCGGACCCGGCGACCGTCACAATCACGGTGCGGCCGATCGACGACGCTCCGACGGCCACGGGCGATTACTATCGGGTCGTCGAGGACGGCGTGTTGCACGTGCCGGTCCCCGGCGTGTTGCAAAACGATGAAGATGCCGACAGCGTGAAAGAAGACAACAGCGTGAACGAAGACAGCGGCATTGATGGGCTGATCGTTCGGCCGGGTCTGCCACCGTCGCATGGAACGCTGACGTTGCGGCCCGACGGTTCCTTCGACTACACGCCGTCGGACGATTTCTTCGGTACCGATTACTTTACTTACGTGGTCAGCGACGGTCTGTTCGACTCGGACGAGGCCACGGTCACGATCACGGTCGCCGCGACCTATGACGGGCTGCTGGAAGGCACGGTCTTCGACGACCTCGACCGCAACGGGGTCCGCGATGACGGCGAACCGGGGATCGCCGGCCGAACCGTGCAACTGCAGCACGTCGCCGGCACCGATCCGCTTGTGGTCGAAACCGACGCGCTGGGGCAATATCGGTTTACGGGATTCGAGCTGGGAACGTATCGGATTGAGACGATCACGCCCGAGGGATTCGTGCAGACCTGGCCCGGTGTCTCTGGAGGTCGCGGCGACGGCAGCCACCAAGTGACGGTCATCGATGACGGAAACCGCCGGGGAGGGGATTTCGGCAGCACGGCGAACACGGCCCCGGCCGCCATCGACGACGCCTATCTCGTCGACGAAGACTCCTTCCACATGGCGTCGTCCGCCTCGGGCGTGCTGGCGAACGATTCGGACGCAAACGGCGACCGCCTCACCGCCGCCGTGCTGGAAGACGTGCAGCATGGCATACTGACGTTCTACGGAGGCGGGGCCTTCTTCTACTTCCCCGAGAAGAACTTTCACGGGACCGACCGCTTCACCTATCGGGCCAACGACGGGCTGGCCGACTCGAACGTCGCCACCGTGGTCTTCACCGTCGACTCGCGTAACGACGTTCCGGCCGTCGATTCGGACGACTACCGAGTGATCGAAGACGGTACGCTGCAGGTGGATGCACCGGGCGTGCTGATCGGCGACGTGGATGCCGACGGAGATGCAATGACCGTCGCCCCGGTCGACGGCCCGTTGCATGGGACCCTTTGGCTCGAACCGGACGGCTCGTTCCGCTATGTTCCTCAGACCGATTTCTTCGGTACCGATCGGTTTACGTATCGGGCCGACGATGGAGTGGCCGCCTCGGACCCGGCAACGGTAACGATCACGGTCACCCCCGTCTACGACGGACAGTTCGGCGGTACGGTGTTCGAGGATCTTGACGCCGACGGTGTTCGAGACGTCGACGAACAACCGCTCGGCAACTGGGCGGTCGAACTGCAGCGACTCGACATGCCGGGCCAACTGATGGCGTCGATCCGCCGGCCCGAACCAAGGGCCTACGACAGTTTCGGACGCAGTGTTGCAGCGTTGGGCGACAACGTGCTGGTCGGCACCTACGGCAATCAGACGACTCACGCAGCCGATCTGTTCGACGGCACAACCGGCCAATGGCTTCAGACGTATCTCGACCCCAGCCCCGAGTACGACGACCAGTTCGGCTATTGTGTGGCGGCAATCGGTCAGTACGTGGCCGTCGGCGATCCTCGGGACAGTTCCGGCGGCTATCGTCGGGGGGCCGTCTTCTTGTTCGATGGGCAGACCGGCGCATGGGACCGCACGCTGCTGAACCCGAGCGACGGCAGCAACGACGGATTCGGCAGCGCGATGGCCGCGGCGGGGACGAGCCTGTTCGTCGGTGCTCCTTACGCGGGCCGCGTCTATCAGTTCGACGCGCTCAGCGGCCAACTGGTCCGAACGTTCGCGGATCCTGCGGCACAGCCCGACGACTTCTTCGGTTCGTCGCTGGCCGTTCTGGGCGATCGGCTCGTCGTCGGTGCTTCCGGCAACGATACCGACGCCACGAACGGCGGCGCCGTCTATCTGTTCGACACGGCGAGCGGGACCTTGCTACAGACGATCGTCAACCCGACGCCGGCCGCTTACGACGCCTTCGGTCTTTCGGTCGCAGGCATTGGCGAGGATCTTGTCGTCGGTAGTGCTCGATCCGATGCAGCCTATCTGTTCGACGGTGAGACGGGCCGGCTGTTGCGCACGTTCGAGCCCCCCGAGCCCGGGCCGGGTCAATTCGGCTATAGCGTGGCGGTCGTCGACGGCAGCGTGTTGATCGGCTCGCCGATCGTCGGCGTCGGCAGCACCGACGCCGAGACGGCCTATCTGTTCGATCCTGCGTCGGGCAAACTGTTGCAGACGTTCGAGCGGCCCACGCCTGCGACCGGTTGGTTCGGCTATAGCGTGGCGGGTGCCGACGGCCGCGTTTTCATCGGCGCCTCGTCGGACGATACGGTCGCCGGCAACGCGGGGGCCGTCTTCTCGTTCCAATCGACCGTCCAACCGCAAACGACCGTCACCGACGCCGACGGCCGCTATCTATTCTCCAGCTTCGAACCGGGCACCTATCAGGTTCGGCAGACGGTCTTGGAAGGTTATCTCCAAACGACGCCACTGGTCAACACGGCGGGCGCGGTCCACACGGTCACGATCGCCGACGATGCGGATCTCTTCGGATTCGACTTCGGCAACACGCCCGACGAACGTCCGACCGCGGGAGACGATTTCTACGGCATCGACGAAGACGACACGCTTGTCGTCGAGGCGGCGGCCGGCGTGTTGGTGGGCGATCGTGACGCCGACGGCGACGCCATGACCGCAACCCCGGCTCGTGATCCGATACACGGAACGCTCGACCTTCGGCCCGACGGTTCGTTCGATTATACGCCCGAGCGTGACTTCTTCGGCACCGACACGTTCACCTATTTCGTCACGGCCGGGCAGCAAGAGTCGCGCGTGGCAACGGTTTGGCTGACGGTCCGGCCGGTCAACGACGTACCGGCGGTCGTCGACGATGCGTACATGCTGCTTGAGGGCGACCCGCTCGTCGTGCTCGCCCCGGGTGTTTTGGACAACGATGTGGATGTCGAAAACACGGAGCTGTCGGCCGTCGTCGCCGCACCGCCCACGCATGGAAGGCTGACGCTCGAGCCCGACGGTTCGTTCGTCTACGTGCCCGAGCGGGACTTTTTCGGGGCCGATCAGTTCACCTATCGAGCCGACGACGGAGAGGACCTCTCGGCGCCGGTTATCGTGACCCTGGACATCGCGCCACGTTACCACGGCCTGCTTGGTGGTACGCTGTTCGACGACCTCGATCGCGATACGCTCCGTGGCGCGGCCGAGCCGGGGTTGGGCGGTTGGAGCGTTGAACTTCAGGCGGTCGACACGTTGGGACGGCTACAGCAGACGTTCGTCGACCCGACGCGAGGCGACAGCCAATTCGGCCGTAGCGTGGCGGCCTATGGCGAGAATGTGCTCGTCGGTGCCTATCGTGAAACGGTGGGCGAAAGTGATGAAGGTACCGGCGCCGTTTACTTGTTCGATCTGGGTGGCGGAGGGATCCTGCAGACGTTCCGAAAACCGGATCCGGAGGAAGACGACCGTTTCGGCCGCTCCATGGCTGCGGTCGGTGACCGCGTGGCCGTCGGCGCGTACCTGGACGATCTCGACGACGACGATGCGGGGGCCGCCTATCTGTTCGACGCTTCGACCGGCAACCTGCTGCGCACGCTCCACAATCCGACTCCGGAAGAAGACGACCAGTTCGGTCGGGCCGTGGCGGCGGTCGGCGAGAACGTGTTGGTCGGTGCCCGGTTCGATGACTCGGGTGCGGAGGACGCCGGGGCCGCCTACTTGTTCGACGGCCAAACGGGCCGCCTGCTGCGAACGTTTCTGGGCCCCGCGCCGGCCGAGAACGACCAGTTCGGCTATAGCGTGGCGGCCGTGGGCGATAAGGTGTTAGTCGGAGCGCGTTACGACGACACGGGAGCCAGGGACGCCGGAGCCGCGTATCTCTTCGACGCCCGGACGGGCGAACTCCTGCAAACGTTTCTCAATCCGACGCCGCAATCCGGGGATGCCTTCGGCCGCGCGGTCGCCGGAGTCGGCGACAACGTACTCGTCGGCGCGCGGTACGACGACACGAGCGCCGAGGATTCCGGCGCCGCGTATCTCTTCGATGCAACCACCGGCCGTCTGCTGCAGACATTTCTCAATCCGTCGGCCGACAAGGGAGACGAGTTCGGCTACAGCGTGGCCGCCGTCGGCGACAAGGTGCTCATCGGAGCCCGGCGAGACGATACGGCCGCACAGAAAGGCGGCGCCGCCTACCTGTTCGACGCGGCCACGGGCGTCTTGCTCGCGACCTACTTCAACCCCCAGGCGGCCAACGGCGACCGGTTCGGTGTTTCCGTCGCCGCGGTGGGCGACGCGATTCTCGTCGGTGCCCAGTATGCCGGTGCAGCCTATCTGTTCGCTCCACCGTCGGATCCGATCGTTGTGGCGGCCGATGCCGAAGGAAATTTCGACTTCACCCGTTTCGAGCATGGAACTTACCAAATTCGCACGAGCCTGGAAGAAGGATACGCACAAACGCACCCCGGCGGCAACGGTGCCTACGTGGTGACGATCGGCGACGATGCCGACCGCTCGGGCTTCGACTTCGGTGCCGTCGAGAACGTCGCGCCGGTGGCCGAGAATGACGGGCCGTACGACGTCGTGGAAGACGGTACGCTGACGGTCGAGGAGCCGGGTATCTTGACCAACGATCGCGACGGCGACGGTGATCGGCTGAAGGCGGCACGTGTCAGTGGTCCCGCGCACGGGACGCTTGCATTGGAGTTGGACGGTTCGTTCGTCTACACGCCCGCGGACGACTTTAGCGGCACCGACTCGTTCAGCTATCGGGCCGACGACGGCCTGGCCGATTCTGGGCTCGCTGTCGTCACGATCACTGTCCACCCGGTAAATGACGCGCCGGTCGCCGTCGAAGACCATTACACCACGTACACGAACTTGCCGCTGTCGGTTCCGCAACCGGGTGTTCTGCAGAACGACGTCGACGTCGACGGCGACCCACTGACGGCCACGCTGGTCGATCCGCCGAGCCACGGAACCGTCAACCTCGGAATTGGGGAGCCAATCTCCGACGGGTCGTTCCTCTACACGCCGGCCCCGGGATTCTTCGGCGTCGACAGCTTCACCTACACTGCGAGCGACGGGCAAAGCGACTCGGCGCCGGCCAAGGTCACGATCGTGGTGCTTGCCTCGGGCCTTAGCGGAACGGTGTTTGAGGACGGCAACATCAACGGACGCCTCGATCCGGGCGAACCCGGTTTGCAGGGCTGGTCCGTCCATCTCCAGGAGATTTCTCCGGGCGACTCCAAGTCGACGACACAGACCGACGCCGATGGGTATTACAGCTTCGTCGATCTGCTGTGGGGCACCTACCTGGTCAGCCAGACCACGCAGGACGGCTACACGCAGATTCCGCGTGGCAGCAGGTATTCTTTTGTGATTAACGTACTTGCCGGACAAGTGGTTCCGGCCGTCGATTTCGGCAACGTCCACAATCGGCGACCCGTGGCGCTGGACGATGCCTATGGGACGAACGAGAACACGCCGCGCACGATATTTGCACCCGGCGTGTTGGGTAACGACCTCGACCCCGACGGCGATCCCTTGACTGCCGTTCTGATCACCGGTGCGGCGTACGGCTCGGTCTCGTTGGACCCCGACGGGTCGTTTCGCTACGAGCCGCGGCCTGATTTCGTCGGCATCGACCGTTTCACCTATCAGGCCGCTGAAATAGGGACTGTCGGTATGTTCCGCTCCAACACGGCCACGGTCGAGATCCAAGTCGATGCGGTCAACGAGCCGCCGCTGGCCTCCGGCGATAGCTATCAGGCCAACGAGACATTCACGCTCTGGATCGATTCGCCCGGCGTGTTGACCAACGACAGCGACCCGGACGGCGACCTGCTTACGGCATGGCTCGTCGAGGATCCGGCCCATGGGACGTTGACCCTCCAGCGCAGCGGCGCGTTTCGCTATCGGCCCGACGCCGGCTTCATTGGCGACGACACGTTTGCCTATCGGGCCAAGGATCAAGTCGAGTTTTCGGAAGTGGCCACGGCCCGGATCCGGGTGACGGCCAATACGGCATCGATCGGCGGAACCGTCTTCGACGACCTGGACCTCGACGGTGTGCATGACGCCGACGAGCCGGGACTCGAAGGCTGGACCGTCCGGCTCGAACCGACCGGCGCCGAGGCGCCGCCGGGCACCGGCATCCCGCCGACAACCGTCGTGACCGACGCCGAAGGAAACTATCAGTTCGCAGAACTGCCTTCGGGAACCTATGCCGTCGGCCAAATGCCGCAACAAGGCTGGGAGCCGAGCTTGGTCGGTGGTAAAGGAAGCCTCCTGCCGCCCGCGCCGGCAGCCGACGACCGGACGGTCTATGTCGACGGTCCGACCGAGATCCCCGATGCGCCGAAAGATGCGATCGGCAAGAATGCGATTCCCACGTACTGGGAACTGATCCCAACGTACGCGTCCATGCCCGAGTACATCTGGCATTATGGATGTTCGCCGACCGCCGCGGGCATGATCCTTGGATGGTGGGACGCCCAGCCGGGCACCACGTCGCTGTTCGAGGACGACGCCGCGACCTGGTGGGGCGATTCGAGCGAGTCGCTCTCCGGCGGGACCCGAGCCATGATCGCCTCGACGGCCCATATCCTGGCCGGTCAGGAAAAGGGGTTTACCTACGGCGATTGGCGCAATAGCGTCACCTTCCCGCAGCACGAAGCCAATCCGACCAGCCTGGCCGATTTCATGAAGACCCGCGACAGCAACACCTTCCGCGGGAACATCGGTTCAGGGATGGTCGCCTACGCCGGGTGGGACCTGCCCTGGACCGACGAGAACGAAAGCTATCAGGCCCAGTCGGCGACCTATTACGTCAACTCGGGCTGGACGTTCGACGACTTCCGCGAGGAGATCGACCGCGGTTATCCGGTCCACCTGGGGATCAACGCCTTGACCGGCCATTCCATACCGGCGATCGGCTACTGGGACCAGCGGACCGAAGAGGATCCGGGCAACTTCGGCTACGTCGCCTACACGACATGGCAAGGCTGGGGGCTGACCGAGTGGCGATGGGACGGTCAAGGCGTGCCGCAAGATCGGGCCGTTTACGGGGCGACCTATCTGCGAATCTCGGCACGGACGAACACCGACGCCCGGATCGTCGAGCTGGCGCCCGGCCAGGCGGTCGAGACGGTCGACCTCGGCAACCGTCGGATGGATGTTCCCGCCCGGGTCGTCGATCGACACGTCTTCTACAACAACTCGGCCTTCGACGGACGCAATCCGGCTGCCGATGCCCGAGACGACGCGGCCATCGCGCCCGACAAGGAAGCCCTATTGCCCGGCGAGACGGCCACCAAGGCCAACTACATCAACTATGTTCGTGGAATCAACGGAGTGATGATCGACGTCGTCGATCTGCCGGACGCCGCCAACCTGTCGGCGATCGACGACTTCGTCTTCCGCGTGGGCAACAACGATCGGCCCGACGGTTGGTCCACCGGTCCGAGCCCGTCGCAACTGACCGTGCGGCATGGTGCCGGCGTGGCCGGTTCCGACCGTGTGACGATCGTCTGGGCCGACAACCGGATCGACAACCGATGGCTGCAAGTGACGGTGCTGGCCACACAGAACACGGGACTTGCCGAACCGGACGTCTTTCATTTCGGCAACGCGATCGGCGAGGCGGGCGACCAGACACACAACGCGATCGTCAATGCCACGGACGAGATCGCCGCGAAGCTCTTCTCCCACGGCCCGCTGAACCCGGCCGCCATCGACGATCCGTACGACTACAACCGCGATCGGCTGGTCAACGCGACGGATCGCGTCATTGCCCGAGCCCACCAGACGAATCCGCTGACCATGTTGCGGTTGATCACCATACCGCCGGGCGACGTGATCGAGGGAGGCGACGAGTTGCCGCGCCGGAGAGATGACTTGCCGCTGTTCGAGGCGGATTGGTTCGCAGAGTTCGATTGGGCCAACGATCGGCCGGGTCGCTCGAAGAAGCACCCACACGCTGTCGAAGCGGTCGATCTGGTACTGACACGGATGCTCGGACCTTGAAATCCGGCTGCGGTGGGAATAGAGTAATGGGATCGGCATCCGGGACTCCGATGCACACAGGCACTCCTTCCAAGCCCACCGGTGGCAACCGGTGGGACCGGCTCGACGCAACCGGCGAGCTTGTTCGGCACATGGTCCCACCGGTTGCCACCGGTGGGCTTGGTTTGAATAGGTAGGCAGCTTTCTCACCGGGCTACTAACCAAACAGTGAAAGTATCACTCTCCGCTTGCAAACTCCGCGAGTGCCTTCTCCTTGATGCCTTTCAGGTCGAGCTTGCCCGTGCCCAGGACGGGCATTTCGTCGATCTTTCGGAAACTGGCGGGCGAGGGGATCCAGATCGGTGGTAGGCCGGCGGCCGAGAGTTGGCGACAGACGGTCTCCGGCTTCTCAGCCAAGCCCGTGTGCAGCACGATCAGCCGTTCGCCCTTGCGAGCGTCGGGCACCGCAGTAACGGCCACGGCGACGGTGTCTTGCTCGTCGTCGGTTTCGGCGTCGTCGGTCTGAATGATCTTGAGGATCTCTTCCTCGATGCGGATGTGGGGGACCATCTCGCCGCCGATCTTCGAGAAACGGCTTTGCCGACCGGTGATCTGGATGTAGCCTTCCTTGTCGATCAGCGCCACGTCGCCGGTCACGTACCAACCGTCGCGGATCACTTCGGCCGTCAGATCGGGACGTCCCAGATAGCCTTTCATCACATTGGGGCCACGGATCAGCATCATTCCCGCCTTGCCCGGCGGGAGGTCTTCGCCCGTGTCGAGGTCGACGATCTTGGCCGAGACGCCGGGCAATGGTTGGCCGATGGTGCCTTCCTTGCAGCCGTTGCCGATCGCTTGCGAGACGCGCTTCGGCGGCACATTGACCGCGGCCACGGGCGAAAGCTCCGTCGCCCCGTAACCTTCGACCGGGCGGATGCCGAATTTCTTCTCGAACGCGTCGATCAGATCGATCGGCAGTTTCTCGGCACCCGCGAGCACGACCTCCATGGTCGCGAAGTCCTCGGGCTTACAGCGGCGAACGTACGATCGCAGGAAGGTCGGCGTGGCAATCAGGATCGTCGCGCCATATTTCCGGCAGAGTTTGCCGATCGGCCGCGCTTCGAGCGGCGAGTAGTGAAAGACGACTTGCGGCTCCAGTATCAGTGCCGGCCACAGGTTGGTCGTGTAGCCGAACGAGTGGAACAACGGCAGGATGCCCGCCAGCACGTCGCGACGTTCGAGCAGAACGGCCGCGTTGAACGCTTCGACGTTCGAGCCGATGTTGCGCTGCGTCAGCATCACGCCCTTCGGCTGGCCGGTCGAACCGGAGGTGAAGATCACCGTCAGCACGTCGTCCGGGTCGATTTCGGTCAGCCCGAGCCGCCGTTCGAGCATCGAGACGGGCATCACCCGGGCCGCCGCCGCACAGAGCAGTTTGTCGACCAAGGTGACCTTTTCCTTGAAATCTTCGAGATAGACCAGGTCGGCTTCGATCTCGAAGTCGAACTTTTCCATCACGCGACGGCTGGTCAACACGTGCCGGATGTCGCACTGCCGGATGCAGTCGTTCATCACGTCGGTCGAGACGGTGTAGTTCAGATTCACAGAAACCCGGCGATCGATCGCCAGGGCCGCGTTGGCCACGACCGCGGGCACCGACGGCGGCAGCAGCAGGGCGACGTGCTTCTCATCGTCGGCGAGCACGTCGCGTCGCAGGAGCCGGCGGAGAATGAGCGATCGGGTCAGCAGATCGGCCCCGGTCATTTCCGTCTTGTTCGAGTCGGCCACCTTGACCCGTCCCATATTTCGGCGGCACATCCGCAAGAACTTTCGCGGCGGGACCATTGCTTCAGTGCTTGTTTGGTTCATGATTCCTCCCCCAAGGCTTCGACGATTTGTCGGACTTTTTCGGTGTCGGTCGGTTGATCGATTGGCGGGCCGAATCGGATCGTGACGGGATAGGGCCATCGCCTGGGCCATTTCCAAAACAGTTTACCCCGTTCCCAACTGAAGATGCTACCCCAGAGTCCGCCGAGGTGGACCGGGATCAGCAGGGCGTCGGTCTTCTTCAGCATCGAGAGGAAGCCGGGCCGAAATTCCTCCATCTGGCCGGTTCGCGTAATACCGCCTTCCGGAAAGATACAGACGAGCTCGCCGTTACGCAAGGCCTCGCGAACGGTGCGGACCGACTCGACGACCGACCGCTTGCCCGGCCTGATCGGAATCGTGCCCGCATCTTTGGCTAGGCGATTGAGCCACCACCAGTCCATGAAGTCGGCGAACATCACCATTCGGGGCTGGCGTCGGCAGTGGAGGACCATCAGCACGCCGTCGATCCAACTGACGTGGTTGGCGACCAACAGGGCGCCACCTTCCGCGGGAATGTTGTCGTGTCCTTCGACGCGCACGCGATAGATCGTATGGCTCAACAACCAGACGAAACAGCGAACCGACGCGGACGGAAGCAGCCAAACGATATAGAGGAATCCCGGCACCGTGATGAGCCCCAGGATCAGGAAGATCGTGCGGGGTTGCAGTGTCAATACATCGCTCCACAACCAGAAGAGTCCGGCCGACGCCAACATGGCCGAGAATGTGATAAAGTTGTTGGCCGCCAAGATCGAGCCGCGCGACTCCTTCGGGCTGCGGTGCTGCAGGAAGGCTTGGATCGGAATGTCGTAGAGCCCGGCGCTGGTGCCGAGCATGAACAGTCCAATGCAAGCACAGAAGAAGGCTCCCGAGACAGTATCGCCGTTGCCCAATGGAACGAAGGACAGCAGGATCGAGCTGATCGCAATTCCCGCGGCCCCCAGCGAGACGATCCCCAGTTCGACCCGACCGGCCGACCAGACGCCGGCCAACACACTGCCGACGCCCACACCCAGCGCCAAGATGGCCAGCAGGATACCGGCGTGTACCTGCCCGACGCCAAGCGCCTTTTCGGCGAACAAATCGACGTTCATTTGGGCCAAGGCGGCAAGGCTCCAGAAGGCGGCACATCCGAACGAGGCTCGCAGCAACGGGCGGCTCGAGCCGAGCGCGGCCAAATCGCGAACCGTCTGTCGCGGGGCGTTCCAGGGGAACGTGCGTGTCGGATCAGCGATACGCAGCGGCCCGATGATTAGGCTGGCGCCCCAACCGGCCACGGCCACACCGATCAGTGCGACGGCCGAGATCCACCACATGTGATGACCGGGCAGTGCGCCCTCGGGGCTGGTCACCGTAAACAACACGGCACCGCCGATCGTTCCGACCACGATCGCCAACACGGTGGTCATGCCGACCAGACCGTTGGCGGCCGAGATCCGATCCTCGCGAACGATCTCGGGGATGCTGCCGAATTTCGAGGGCCCGAACAGGGCGCTTTGCGAACCCATCAACGCCACGACGGCGAACATCGCATAGATATTGCCCGTGAGGACGGCCCCGATGCCCAGGGCCATGATGATCACCTCGGCCACCTTGCAGCCGATGATGATCGTCCGCTTGCTGAACCGATCGGCCAGATACCCGGCCGGGGCGGCCAGCAGCACATAAGGTAACACGAAGCAGGCCAGTCCGGCCGAAAGGGCCATCGCCTCGTTTCCCGGGGTGACGATCTGCTTGCCGATCGGAACGACCAGCCAGCGGAACATGCTGTCGTTGACCGCCCCGAGAAACTGCGTAATCAGCAGCCCCAGAAAACTCTGCGACATCAGTCCGTCGCGGGAATCGTTCGCGCCGTCGGCATCGCAACCATCGGGCATGGGAGAGACGTCGTCCATGGTTTCTCCAGCGGACAGGATTCGGCCCGTCAAACGGGTTTTTGCGTGTGCCGGCCTTGCGCCGGGTATCGCCTCAGTGCGTACTGTAACCGTTTTGTCGTGCATTGTCACCCTAGCTTCCAGTGTTCGGGGGCAGAACTCCTCCTACCAGGGCGAGAATCGGCCGGTAATATAACGTCCGGACAGAAGAAGTAGGGTGGGTGCTTGCACGCACGCGATGGCGGCGGCAGCGGTCGCGTGGTAAAATGGCGACATTGTGCGGGACATTGTGCGGGACATTCCAAGCCCACGGGCTGCGACCCGTGGGACCCGGCGTACACGCTCGGTCGGTCCCACGGGCCGCAGCCCGTGGGCTTGGACGATGCAGGCACAACGTTACAGAGTTCTCGGACGACCTCATGCAAGCATGGAGAATCGCACCCGCAACACCGAAAACCGTGAAGAACCAGAACAATGAAGTATCTCACCCATCTTGCCGCGTGTCTCTTGCTCACCGCGTGGTCCAACGCCGCCGCCGAACTTCCCAACATTGTCATCATCCTCGCCGATGATCTCGGCTATGGCAGTGTTGGCTGTTACGGGGCGGACCCCGAACTGATTCGTACACCCAACATCGACCGGTTGGCTCGCGAAGGTCGTCGTTTTACCGACGCCAACACGCCGTCGTCCGTTTGCACGCCGACCCGGTATGCGTTGCTCACCGGACGCTACTGTTGGCGTACGCGACTGAGCCACGGCGGTGTGGCCAACACGCTCGATCCGTTGTTGATCGAGACTTCGCGGCCCACCATCGCTTCGATGCTGAAGAAGCACGGGTATTCGACCGGGTTCGTCGGCAAATGGCATTTGGGTTACGGCACGGCCAAGCGGGTCGACTACACCAAGCAGTTGAATCCGGGCCCCCTGGAACTCGGCTTCGACTATCAGTTCGCCGTGCCGCAAAATCACAACGATATCACCCGGGTGTTCGTCGAGAATCACAAGGTGTTCGGGCTGCGATCCGCGAAGCTCACTCCCACCCAGGGCAACCTTGGGCTGGACGCTCCGCAGCGGGAAGACACCCGGACGATGGAGCAACTGACCGATCGTGCGGCGGCGTGGCTTCAGCGACAGTCGAGCGACGTCCCGTTCTTCCTCTACTTCGCGCCGGTCGCAGTCCATGAACTGGTCACGCCTTCGGCACAAACGGCCGGCACGAGCAAGGCCGGTCCCTATGGCGATTTCATTCACGACCTCGATCTGAGTGTTGGGCGAATTGTTCGGACGCTCGACAAATTGAAAATGGCCGACGACACGCTGGTCGTTTTCACCAGCGACAACGGTGGTGTCGTGGCCGAAAACAGCAGGAGCGGCTCGCAGCAAGTCGCGATGGCTGCGGGACTCAATATCAATGGCCGCTGGCGGGGCGGAAAGCACGATGTGTGGGAAGGCGGCTTTCGGGTTCCGCTGGTGGTGCGCTGGCCCGGCCATGTTGCGGCGGGAACGACTAGCGATGAAATGATCGGGCTGGTCGATCTTTTTGCGACGGTGGCCGCGGTGGTTGGTGAAAAGCAGCTTGACAAGTCGACTACAGCTCCCGATAGCTACAACGTGCTGCCCGCCTTCGCCGACAAGCCACCATCGACGCCCATTCGGCCCGACCTGATTCTTCAGAGCGCCAACGGCGTGTACGCCATTCGTAGCGGCCCGTGGAAATGGATCGAGGGGATTCCACTCGCTCGGCCCGGAAAGAAGCTGCCCGGCAAATTCAGCCCGAAAGCGGACCAGTTTCGGCCGCAGTTGTTCAACCTGGATGAAGACCCGGGTGAGTTGAAAGATGTCGCCGCACGGCATCCTGACGTTGTCGAGCGTCTTGCCAAAACACTGCATCAACACCGCAACCCGTAGCGAGCTTCCGTCAAGGCAAGTCACGAATCCAGCACGGGGTGAGATTCCAAATATTCACGTTAGAGCCAGTCTCGTTCTTTCAGGTGGGTTTGCTACCAGCTTGGCGGCTTCGTGATTGCGGTGCCACGGCCGTCGGTGATTGTCGCTGTAGGTCGAGCCATTTATGGGGTCCACCGCGAATCGCCCCATAGTAGAAGTTGAAGCCGTCAATGTAGACGATGGAACGTTTGATCGCAGAAGCAGATGAAGCCATGGAAAGATGTCTCCATGATGGAAGGCGCAAAAAAATGGCCGGCTTCAGAGAGCCGGCCCAACCGGGGTTATGGCCCGGGGAGTCGTCATGCAGTAATCACTCAATGAAGTATCGTCGATTCGGCGGCCAAAGTCAAGTGGTTATGTCCCCCCAAGTGGCCACATCCTGCACGTGACCGGCCACAACATGATGTCAGACAATAACTTACGGTTCGTGGCGATCGCCATCATACGGGTTTCTCTCTTTCAAAACTTCCACAACAGCACGGCCGAGTAGTCGAGGTCGTTCGGTATCGCTCCATTCGGTGTGCTGTCGTAGCGGTCGGTGATGTTGAACTTCAGGCTGAGGTTCATTTCCTGGTCGATCAGCACTTCCCAACTGCCGCGTGTCCGGAGCCGGTAGTCGTGGAAGCCGGTCATTTCGGGTGTGTATTCGATCGAGGCCGTCAGCTTCTGGCGATCCGTCAGTTTGTGCGAGAAGTCCAGGCCGAAAACGGCCTCGGGCACGTAGCTTTCGTCCGGGCCGCCCACCTCTTGCGAAACACCGGCACCGAACCGGGCCGCCAGCGATGTTAGCTCGCGCTTGATGCACCGGTATCCCAGGCCCAGGTCGGCCGCCCAGCGGCTATCGAACGACTGGAATTCGTCGTAGTCCAGCGTACTGTGGACGAACGATGTCCATCGCGAGTCGTCGTAGAGTCGTTCGAATCGCGAATCGAGAAAGGCCCGATTGGCGGTTTCGACATAGTTGCTGTCCGTCTTGTGATAGTCGAGATCGAGCGTGAGGATGTTGTGAGGCGTTTCCAGTTTGGCGTCGACGCCGAATCGCATGTTGAACGTCTTGGTGTTGCCCTCGGCACCGTTAAGCCCCAGCTCGACGCCGCCTTCCCAGACCCCCACTTCGCCGAAGAGCCCCGGATCGACCGGCGGAGTCTCGACCTCGATCCACTCCCCCACCTCGACCACTCCCGGAACCACCGTCGGCTCGATCGACGGCAATTGGGCGGTCTGTGGATTCATTGGCACAGAATCGACCGCGACGGGCCGGCCCGCAACGGGGTAGATCTGGCCGTGTGCCATCGCACTGGTCAACGAGAGAATGAGCAATCCGAGCAAAATCCGTCTGGGCACGCTACCGATCCTTCCGTTCGCGCATAGTTCGTCTACGGGCGGCGGACAGTAGCAGATTACGACCGGCGGGACAAGGGCGGATGCGTGGCTTTTTGTGTAGGTCGTGTAGCTGGATTCGCAAGAGTTCAGGCGAATGCGGCGAAGCCTGAATTCTTGCGAATCCAGCTACTCGAACGTCTCGGCGATGGGCCCCAACTTCTTCCTGGCCACGGCAGCCGCCCTGTCGAGGAACGCCGAACGCAAGGGCTTGATGGCCATGGCGGCCTTGAAAAACGGCGAATGCTCGACGATCCGGGCGATTCGCGCCAGGGCTCGATGCGTGAGTCGCTCGTGGTTCTCGAACAACAGCTCGCTCAGTTTGCCCCGTTCGACCGCCATGGCGAGGACCCGGTCGAAGACCGTCTCCGGCGTGTAGACCTGTTGCGCGCGGTGTTGCATCGAAAGGGCGCCGAACTTGCAGGATGCATGACAGACGCCGCAGCCAAGACACAGATCCTCTTCGATCGTGGCCCGTTTGCGTGGTTTCTGTCCGGTCGCTTCTTCGACGATCTCGATCGCATCGACCGGGCAGGCCTCGACACACTTGCCGCACCCACGGCATTCGGGCGTATCGATCCGGGCGATCCAGGCGGAGGTGACGATCGTCCCGCGAAGGTTGTGCGTCTTCATGGCTCCTATCATCTCACAGCAGCAGCCGCAGCAGTTGCAGATGTAGGTTGGCTTTCGCCGGACGTTGTCGCCGATCTGCGCCAGTCCGGCCTCTTTGCATTGGCCGAGAATTCGCAGCGCCTCGTCGATCGAAATCGGCTCGGCGAAGCCGTTGCGAATGAGCGACTCGCCGGCGTAGTTTAGCGACAGGCAGCAACGCTGAGGATGGCCGCACGCTCTGCCGAGATGTTCCGCCATGTGGCGGCAGGTGCAAAGCGACACACCGATGACGGAGGCCGACTCGACGATCCGGCTCACCCGTTGCCAATCGAGGATTTCAGTATGGTCCGACTCCCCTAGCGTCTCCTCGCGAACCAACGCGCGGCCGATCTGCGTAGGTCCGCCGAACAGCGAGCCGGCGAATCGGTCGTCCTGCTCGGTATACGTCTCGAAGAGCCGGGCTAGCTCGGCCATCGGCAGATCGTCGCGAGTGCGCATGAACGTGAACTCGAACAGCCCGATCACCATCGGCGCCAGCGCGTAGTAATGCTCCTCGCCGAGCATGAAGTCGAAGACGAGTCCCCGCCGGGCCATCGCGTCGAGCCGATCCCCCAACGCGTCGCGCTCCATGGCCAGCTTGGCCGCCAGACGGCTCAGCGAGGTCGGCCCACCGGGAAGCCGGCGGGCCAACTCGGCGTCTTCCTCGGAAAAGAGAAAGCGGAGAATCTTCATCAACTCCGGCGAGTCGGGCGCTCCGCAGACCGTCCTTTCGAGCTGTTGCTGCAGCAGACGGTGCTGACGATCGGTGTTGACGACGTGTCCCATGGGCGTGTTCCTGTCATCCGCTGTTCTGGGGCGAATGACACACCCTACCGTTTTGCCGTGCCCTTTGTCAATGGGCTGCCGAACACGCCGGCGATGCGAGCGGATGCTCGTTACCCGAACGCGTCGACACTCTCGGCCAGTTTACCCAGCGCCTCGGTCTCGATCTGGCGTACCCGCTCACGAGTCAGGCCGAGCGTTTCACCGATCTCCTTCAGCGTGCGCGGCTCGTTGTCGCCGAGCCCGAACCGCATTCGCAGGACCGTGGCCTCGCGCTCGTCCATCAGGTCCAGTTGCCGCAGGACTTGCGCCAGGTTGTCGTGTTCGACGAGTTCCTCTTCGGGGCTCCGGATTCGCTCGTCCATGATCATCTCGCCAAGCGACCAACCGGCTTCGGCCTGGTCGGTTTGCGGCGTGAGATTGTAGATGCGAATGGCCTTCTTGATGATCGGGAGCTTTTTCTTGGGCAGTCCGAGGACGCGAGCGACCTCCTCCGGTGTGGGCGTCCGGCCGAGCTCCTCGGTCAGTCGCGTGCTCGCACGACGCCACTTCGAGAGCAGTTCGACCATATAGGCCGGAATGCGAATCGTCTTGGCCGTGTTGATCAACGCACGCTTGATCGACTGCTTGATCCAGTAGCTGGCATAGGTGGAGAATCGCGTTCCCATGGCCGGGTCGAATCCTTCCACGGCGCGCAACAGTCCCAAGTTGCCTTCCTCGATCAGATCCTGCAACCCCAGGCCCTTGCCCGTATATCCGCGAGCGATGTTGACCACCAATCGCAGGTTGGCGCGGACCATGCGGTCCCGGGCTTGGAGGTCGCCTTCACCGATGGCAATCGCCAGAACGTGCTCGTCGTCGGCCGAAAGCAACGAAGTTTCGTTAATCTCGCGCAGGTAGGTCTCCAAAGGAGACTGCACGGAGGAGGGTTGTCTGCGCCGTGTGGTTGTCATGTCGGTTCCGTCATCAGCAGGCATCTTGGGACCAGTTAAACAGTCGTATCGACTTCCCCAAGGCAGTTTCTGCAACCAAGCCTGCGTTCGATGAGGTGGGGCGACTATGCGCGAGTTTCGGGCAATGCCGAAAAGAACGACCCCGCCGATATTTACCGGCGGGGTCGTCAAGAAAGAGCTTTCAGTTGCGGGGAAGCGAACGTCAGTTCGCTTCCTTATTTTCGAATTCCCCCGACTCTTCTGCCTGTACGGGCACGGCATCGGCGGCTTCTTCCGATTGTGCCGATTCGTCCTGTTCGGCGACCTGAGCTTCGCCGGTCTCTTCGGCCGGCGCCTCGGAAGTCT
>JAZFUB010000295.1:0-7207 GCA_036447015.1 Thermoguttaceae bacterium
TCTGGTTCGCCGTCAGGCGGATCTCTTGAAGGATCAGCGCGATGCAATTGCGGCCGTAGACGCCGCCCATCAAACGCTGCTGAGCCTTCGCCAACAGATCACCACAACCGATGCCGAAAAACTCTTGGCAGAACAGGAAAAAGATAAGGCGTGGAAAGATATGATTCGGCTGACCGAGGTGAACCATGAGGCAGTGTTCGAGTTGGAACGCGTCAAGAAACGCCAGGTCGAAATCCTCCAGGATTTGGGCAAGGCGAAAGAAGTTCTCAATCTGTTCGGGCTAAAGGACGACCCCGCTTTTTATACAAATACGCTTATCATCGATGCGATCGTACTGGCCGCTTCGCAGCAGGATTTGATCGAAATCTCGGTCGGCGAGGACGACGGATTGCGTCAGGGCCATCAACTCCACGTCTTTCGCATTCAGGGTGGCCGACGACTCTACGTGGGCAAGATCGAAGTGGTCCGTACCGATTACGACAAGTCGGTCTGCAAGATCCTTCCAAACTTCCGACAAAGTCCCGTGCAGGTGAACGACCGTGTCTTCTCCGAGGCAAAGCTCCAACTCAAGTAAGCCGCGTGGCCCTTATCGCAAGCCCCGGGCGGATATCTACACCGTCCTGTTGGCCCTTGCGCTGGCTGCCGTGCTGATCGGTCTGACCTTCTTGGTGCTGGAGATGGACTTGTACGACTGGAAGTTCAAAGGCGGTCCGACCGCGTCGCTACAGCGGCCAATTTCGGTTGCGGCGGCGGATCTCCCCGAACCGAACCTTGGCCGTTTGTCGATAATCGACGGTTCTCTCGCTCCGATTCTCTAACCCCGCCACCGAGCACGGATGCTCCATCGATTGCTCAGTTACGTCAGTTGCGACCTCGCGGTCGATCTGGGTACGGCCAACACGCTGGTGAGCGTGGTGGGCGAGGGGCTCGTTCTCGATGAACCTTCGGTGGTCGCCGTCCAGCAAGCCAACGGCCGGGCAAACTCGCGGATCCTCTCCGGCGGATGTGCCGTGGGCCATATGGCCAAGCAGATGCAGGGCCGCACGCCCGAATCGATCGCCGTGGTCCGCCCGATCGAAAACGGCGTGATTGCCGACTTCGAACTGTGCGAGGCGATGTTGCGATATTTCTTCCGCAAGGCCCAGCGGCCCGGTCTTCGACGCAAACCACGCGTGCTGGTCGGCGTGCCCGGCTGTATCACGCCGGTCGAGAAACGGGCCGTCTTCAACAGCGTCCATCGGGCCGGGGCGCGACAGGTCTGGTTGATGGGCGAGGCCAAGGCGGCTGCCATCGGCGTGGGGCTCCCCATTGCCGAGCCGGTTGCCAACATGATCTGCGACATCGGCGGCGGCACGACCGAGACGGCCGTGCTGAGCCTCGGCGACACCGTGGCCGCCCAATCGATCCGCACCGGCGGCGACGCCATGGATCGGGCCGTCGTCGATTACCTCCGCCGGCACTACAGCCTTCGGATCGGCACCGCGACTGCCGAGCGGCTGCGCATCGAGCTGGGCAGTGCCTATCCGTTGGAGGAAGAGCAGGTGCAAGAGGTCAGCGGGCTGGATACCGTCAGCGGATTGCCTCGCAAGGCGACCGTCACGAGCGAGGAGGTCCGCCGGGCACTCGAGGAGCCGTTGCTGGCGATCCTCGAATCGATCAAGATGACGCTCGACCGTTGCAGCCCCGACCTGGCCGCCGATCTGGTCGACAACGGCCTGGTACTCTGCGGCGGCGGTTCGCTGCTTAGGCGGATCGATCGGTTCATCACCGAGCAGACCGGTCTGCCCGCCCGAGTTGCCGCCGAACCGCTGTCGGCCGTGGCCAACGGGATGCTGATCTGCCTGGAACACCTCGACCAATGGAAGTCGACGCTGCAATCGAGCGACGACGATGTGTGACCTATCCGTTTAGCTGTCGCCGACACGGCGACTTGACGCTTGAACACACTTTCGGCCAAGTCGCCGTGCCGGCGACTGCTAAACGGTTGACAGATGGAACCTCCTAAATGACGTCTCCCCTGGAACACACCGACCTGCTCGATTCGGGCGACTCGACACTTTACGACGTGATCACCCACGGCCCCGGCCCGAAGGGAAAGCTTCCGCTGACGGCCGAAATGCTTTGCAATCGGCCCAGCGGCGATGCGTTCGGGATGACCGAGGACGCCGGCATGGGCTGGCCGCCGGAGAAATTGGCCGGGCCGCAATACGTCATGCTCAGCACGCTCGGCGGCATCCGCGCCGACGACGGCTCGACCGTGGCATTGGGGCATCACACGGGCCATTTCGAGCTCGGGTTGGCGATGACGGCGGCAGCCGATGAGTTCAAGCAAGCGGGCGGTGTGCCCTATGCGGCCCATTGCTCCGATCCGTGCGACGGCCGCACGCAAGGAACGCCCGGCATGTTCGACAGCCTGGCCTATCGCAACGACGCGGCCTCGGTGATGCGGCGTCAGGCCAGATCGATCCCGACGGCCCGGGGCCTGTTGGGCGTGGCCACCTGCGACAAGGGGTTGCCGGCCATGATGATGGCCTTGGCAAGTTTTCCGGACCTGCCGTGTGTGCTGCTGCCCGGCGGAGTGACCCTCCCGCCGACCGAAGGCGAGGACACCGGCAAGATCCAGTCGATCGGAGCCCGGTTCGCCCGGGGAGAACTCAGCCTCGACGACGCATCCGTTTTGGGGTGCGGCGTCTGCGCGTCGCAGGGCGGCGGTTGCCATTTCCTGGGCACCGCCGGCACGTCGCAGGTCGTCGGCGAGGCGCTCGGCATCGCGCTACCCCATTCGGCCTTGGCCCCCTCGGGGCAACCGATCTGGCTCGACATTGCCCGACGCAGCGCCCGGGCACTGATGACACTCGACCGCCGGGGCATCGCGATGCGCGACGTGCTGACCGACGCTTCCGTCCGCAACGCGATGGTCGTCTTCGCGGCGTTCGGCGGTTCGACGAACCTGCTGTTGCACCTGCCGGCGATTGCCCATTCGGCCGGTTTGCGGCGGCCGACGATCGAGGATTGGACCGACGTGAATCGCCGCGTGCCGCGCCTGGTCGACGTGTTGCCCAACGGACCGGTCAACCATCCGACGATCCGCGCCTACCTGGCCGGCGGCGTGCCGGAAGTGATGTTGCGGTTGCGTGAGATGGGGCTGCTTCAGCTCGAAGCGATGACCGTCAGCGGCCATACACTGGGCCAAGTGTTGCAGTGGTGGGAAAGCTCGCCACGCCGCCAGGCCGTTCGCCGCCGGCTGAAGGATTGCGACGGAGTCGAGCCCGACGACGTGATCCTGACGCCCGAGCGGGCCAAGCAACTCGGCGTGACGAGCACGATCTGCTTCCCTCGCGGCAACCTGGCCCCGGAAGGGTCGGCCATCAAGAGCACGGCGATCGACCCGCGCGTGATCGATGCCGACGGTGTCTATCGCAACACGGGCCCGGCACGGGTCTTCGTTCGCGAGACCGATGCGATTGCCGCGATCAAGGGTCAGGGCGAGCGCCCGCTGAAGCCGGGCGACGTGCTCGTGTTGATGGGCCGCGGTCCGATCGGCTCGGGCATGGAAGAGATCTATCAGATCACCGCCGCGCTGAAATACCTTTCCTGGGGACACGAAGTGGCCGTGGTGACCGACGCCCGATTCTCCGGCGTCAGCACCGGCGCCTGTATCGGCCTGGTGGGGCCCGAGGCGTTGGACGGCGGTCCGTTGGGCAAGGTTCGCGACGGCGATCGGATTCGCATCGTCGTCGATCGCAACGAACTCGAAGGCAGCGTCGACCTGGTCGGCGACAGCGAGCACGAATTCGGACCGCAAGAGGGCACGCGAGTCCTGGCCGAACGTCGCCCGCATCCCGATCTGGCCCCCGACCCGAACCTCCCGCCGGAAACGCGACTCTGGGCCGCCCTGCAACGGATCGGCGGCGGCACCTGGGGTGGCTGCGTTTTCGACGTCGATCGGATCGTCGAGCGATTGCAGGACGACTCCGAATAGCGGCCGGTTGGAGAGACCCCAAGCCCACCGACGGCGTTCGGTGGGACCGTCCGGACGCAGCCTCGCAGGTCACTGCTCGCCAATCCGCTCGATCGCCTCGGCAATCGCCGCTCGGCGTTCGTAGATCGGCGTCGGATCGGTCGTGAACGTCGTCATGTCGCGGGTGATCGACTCGGGGACTTCGAGCAGGGCCTCGAACTTGCCGCGTTGCTCCGCCGAGAGTTCCTTGCCACGCTTCTGAAGTAGATCGCGCAGCATGTAAAGATACTCGTAATCTTCGATCCCTTCGCGGAGCATCTCCCAGCGGATGCTGGAGACGGGCGGTTCGATGACCGGTTTGTCGCCGGAGAGGCCCGGCACGGCGGCCGCCTCGGGCGGGTAGAGGAACCGACCGTCGCCGTTGCCCCAAAAGGCCTTCACGCCCTTGGGCGTCGAATAGCCGCTGCGATAGCCCATCGGGTCTTCGTAGGGGTTTTGGGGTTTCGCGGGATCCGGAAAGGCGGCCGTCGAGGTCCAGTAGTTCGACGACCAGACCAACACGCCCGTGACGTCCCGCTGCCAGCTCTGCCAGAGCCACGTCCGCAGTTCGGTGGCCGGATGATCGATAAAGAGCGTGCAGTAGGGAGCCTTCGGGCCGGTGCAGACATACCACCAGAACCGCTCGCCATGGGCTCGGCGACCGTTGGCCGCTTCGTGCTCGTAGTTGTGGCTGACCGGGCACCAGATATCGACCAGCCCGGTTAAGAGATTGTCGCCCGACTCTTCGGTCAGCATGCGCCGCAGCCCGGGCGCGTATTGCTTCAACCGCCGCATCCCATTGGCAACGAAACCAAAGTCTTTCGGGGCCGGTTCGTCGAACCAATAGACGTAGGCCAGATCGAGCCAGCCCTTCTCGCGCAGATGGTCTTCGAGCTGTTTCACGTAGCTGCCGAACATCGCCTTGTACTCGGGCGAATCTTCGCCGAAGTCGCCGATCTTCGGCTCGGATCGGGCATGAAACGTCCCGCCACCCATGCCCTGCACGGGCAAGCGATAGCCGGTGAAGTGATACTTGTCGACCGCCCGGGCCATGGCCGCGTCGAACGCCGAGAAATCGAGTTCGGCCCGCGGCGGATTTTCGTTGGGCAGGAACCGCACGCCGATCCGATCCAGCGGCGTCGGGTCGTAGGGGCTGATGCGATGCTCGGCGAAATTCTGGAAGTACATGTCGAGCACTCGCCGCTTGTCCTCCTCGGTCTTCAGCCCGTGATAGCGAAAGACGTTGCCGGCCGAGAATCCGAATGCCGTTTCGATATGGTTGCGATCCGGCAGCGTGAAGTTCCACACATGCAGCTTGATCGGCACGTCGGCCGAGAAGCCGTCCGATTTCAGCGACACGTTGCCCGTGTAGTCGCCCGCTTTGGCATCCTTGGGCACATGGACCAGCACCCAGAGCGGCTGGTTCTCGCCTGCCGGCAGGTCGATCGGCCGGTTCAACGGCGGCAAGGCGTCGGGCCAATCGTCGACCACGCCCGTCTTGTCGGTCGCGTGGTGGACGAAGTGGTAGGCGACGCGAAGCACCTGCACGTTGTCAGCAGGAATGGTCGCTCCCTCGGGACCAGTGAACGGTCCGGCCGTGGCGGTCAGACCTTTGAGGTGTTTCGTTGGACGAACGACCAGTTGTACTGCCTCACGGTCGTTGCGAGCGGCCGAGAGTCGGGCAGGGGCAACGAAATCCGTTCCAGGCAATTCTCTCCGACGGGGAATTTTGTGCGTTGCCGGGCAACTCCAGAGGAATGCCTTCTTCGAAGAGGCGTCAAGCATTTGCCCATAGTCAGACCGATAGTACTCGGGCACACGATACGTCAGCGAGATTCTTCCGGTCTCGGGCGGCTTATGAGAATCGAGGAGGAGGGTCTTACGCAAGAGAAGAAGAGTCAATTGATTCTCTCCGGATTGCAGTTCGTGCAACCACACTTCTCCGGTCGTCGACTCACCGGGAGGAAGGTCGAGCCAGCGAACCCATTCGAACATGAGTCTCGTTGCCTCCGAAGTTCCTTCCAGAGTTGTTCGTAAATCGGCAAGGATGTGGTAGTCCTGCGTATTCCTGACGGTCACCAAAAGCATTCTCCCGCCGCTAAGGAGATTCTCCTTCACGACGACCCGCTCGACTTTCAGTTTCAGGAGTTCGTCCTCGATATCGGCAAACATCGTTTCACCGACGACATCGGGCGGCGTCTTGGTCAATTGGGCGGCGAACTCGAGGCGGTTGACTTGGAGCGAAGTATTCGACTCTGGTGCGCTCAGTCGCAAAAACATCGTCTCGGCGGGCAGCAGGTCGGCGGGCAGTGTGGCTTCGGCCGTGCCGACCTTGTCTTGGGTTACCAGTGGAGTCCAGTCGTTGCCGTCGCGGCTGATTTCTGCCTGGCACACGCCGCGCACATGGTAGTTGACGTTGAAACCGACTTTGCCGGAGAGCAGCCGGTGGTCGGGTAGTTCGAAACGATATGTGATCTGCCTGCCGGCATTGAGCCACCATCGGTCGCTGTTGAAGCTGGCCGTCGAACTAACCAACGGGCGATGGTAATTGCTGCCTTGGCCGTCGAACGTGGCCGAGAACGTGTAGCGACCGTTGCGGATCATTTCGCCCTCGCCGAGGACCAACTTGCCGACGGCCTTGTGGACCGGCATCGCCGGCAACAGTCGCACGGCATCGTACTGGATCGTCCCGGTCGCGTGCCATTGGCCCAATCGCAGATAGCTATCGTCGATGTTCTCCGGCACATGGAACACATGGTCGACCCATTGCCAGTCGGAAGTGAGTTGGGAGTCGCGGTTGGCGAAGGCCGGGCCGGCAATCGACGACCCGCTGCCGCCGACGTGTCTTGCCCGCATGCGGAAATGGTAGAGACGCCCCGGCGTGAAACGGTAGTCGCACCGCCAGTAGTTCGAGTCGTCACCCGAGCCGTCGACCTCCAACATACCCCGATCGGCCCATCGCCCTTGACCACCACTGAGCTTCCAAGCGGCAGGTGCGTCGTCGAAGTCCGGATTGGGTAACGGCGTGAATGGCTCCGAGGCGTTTAGATTCTCGACGCAAGCCAATAGGGCCACCGTGAGTATCGCGTGTCGCAGTGGTGCGAGTCTTCGCATGGCGGTATCTCCTTCTTCCTGCTTACGTTCATTGCGATGGGTGGCTGGGGTCGAGGGGTGCGAGCCCCCCGGTCGTTGGATTGTGGGGGGGCG
>JAZFUB010000296.1:0-3415 GCA_036447015.1 Thermoguttaceae bacterium
AGTCCCCGGTTGAGTTCGGCGTCTGGACGGGGATGCTGCCGCGTGATCGAAAAAAACTGTCCGAAGCCGAAGTCGAAGCTCTGGAATTGTCGGGCAAGCTCTGGCAACACGAGTCGCATCGCATGGGCCAGCGGATTGAGATCGTTCCTCGCGTCGATAGCGAACATGAAGAATGGATGTCGATCGCCGACCTGATGCAAACGAAACTCGACGATCAGACCGACCCGGGTGGCAAGTTGCGAGACCTCAAGCAGAAATTCGAGAACGTTCGGGCTGCGTATCTGAAGAAATCGCCCCCGGCGTTCGACAACGCCTCGGCCGAATTCATCGAGGCGGCCGGCAAGCTTGGTCCGACGTTGGGCCCCTATCCGAAACGGTGGAGAATCGACCTGGAAGTGACCTACAACTGTTGGCCACCCCATACGTTCGCCTGGGTGTTCGCCCTGGCGACATTCTTCTTCGCGTCGCTGCGCATCGTGACCTCGACGAAGTTGCTCGGCACCGTTGCCATCGTGTGCTCCGTGGGTTGTCTGCTGTGCATCCTGGTCGGCTCCACCATGCGAGGACTCATCATCGACTGGGTTCCGATGCTCAACATGTACGACTCGGTCATCTTCATGGCCTTGGGGACGGTCGTCTTCGGGCTGATTTTCGAGCTCTGGTTTCGGCAAGGCTTCATCATCGCAGCCACAGCCGCTGTGTCAGCCGTCGCGCTACTCCTGGCCGACTACTGCCCCGACGTCATCGATCCGAGCCTGCGAATGCCACCTGCCGTGTTGCGGAGCACCTTCTGGCTGGTCCTCCACGTGGCGACCATCATGCTCGGCTACGCCGGCTTTGCGCTGGCCCTGGGAATCGGCAACATCACGCTCGGCTATTACATGGTCGGCTCGACGAACCGGAAACTGATCAGTTCGCTTTGTAGCTTCATCTACAGATCACTACAGGCAGGGCTGTTATTTCTAGTGATCGGGACCATCCTCGGCGGCTTCTGGGCCGACTACTCCTGGGGCCGGTTCTGGAGTTGGGACCCGAAGGAGTGTTGGGCCCTGATCACCCTGCTCTTCTACATGGCCGTGGTGCACGCCCGCTACGCCGGTTGGTGTGGTAACCGCGGCATGGCGGCATGGTCCGTCATCTGCTTCTCGGTGATCGTGGTCATGGCCTGGTACGGTGTCAACTTCGTTCTCGGCTCCGGCATGCACAGCTACGGTTCGGGCGGCGGTGGAGTCTATTGGGTCGTCGGCGTGGTCTCGGCGCAAGTCATCTATGTGATCCTCGCCTACACGATCTCGGCATCGAGAGACGCCATAAGCGTGCCGGCCAAGGGTACGGCCAAGGCCGGTGCGAACGCTTCATAGCAGCCCGCTCGAACAATCGAATCATCAAGGATCGCAGACAGAGCCTTTTGCATGTTGCCCGATCATGACCGGGCCTACCGCCGCTTGGCGGACCGGGACGAAACATAGTCGCCGTTCCCGCCGACCGCCCACTCCAGGTCTGCCCGGATTTCGAGGTTGGCTGCCCGGGGGTCGTTGAACTTCCGTCCGTACTGGACCAGTTGCCGCGACAGTCGGCCGATCGTCTCGCGGCATGCCGGATCGCCGAAGCGGTTGACCAATTCGTCGGGATCCTCTTGCAGATCGAAGAGCCATGGATCGTCGGTCGTCGAGTAGATGAGTTTGTATCGGTCGGTCACCGCGCCGAGCCAGCCGCTCTCGGTGCCCGTGCCTCGGAAGAACGCGATATCGTTCCAGTCGTCGGGGGCCTTACCGGCGAGGAACAACTCCGATGCATCGCGGCCCTCTTCCTTGCCGGCCGTTTCGACACGCATCAGGCCGAGGATCGTCGGCAGGAAGTCAACGCACCCGATCGCCTCGTCGATAACCGTGCCTGCTTGGATCTTGTCCTTGTAGTAGATCACGAAGGGGACTTTGGCCGAACCTTCGTAGGGAACGCCCTTGTTGTGGCGGTGATGCTCGCCGCGCAGGTCGCCGTGGTCGGCCGTGAAGATGACGATCGTGCTGTCGATCAGGCCGTCGGCTCGCAGGGCCTGAAGGATCTTGCCGACGTTGTCGTCGATGCACTTGACCATGCCGTAGTACTTCGACTGCTCGTATCCACCGCCCTGCTTCACACCCCAGCGTGGAAGCCCCCGGTCGGGCTTCAGCGCCGAACGCGGTTGCTCATAGGTTTGGTCCTGATACATCGTATCGTACGGCGGCCGAACGGTGTCCGGGCCGTGCGGGTCGGGCAGGCTGAGCATGAAACAAAACGGCTTGTCCCTGTTTGTCTTGATGAATTCGATGGTCTTGTCGGCAAGGAAATCGGTGGCGAACGACTTTTCGTCGGCCCCTTGCACGCCGTAGCTCGGTTCGCCGCCGGTCCGGGTCTTCACCCGCGGGCCGTCGGGCGTGTCTTCGAACTGTTTCCAATGGCCCCGGTTGAACATGTAGCGATTGTCCTCGAAGCCGAATTTCCGCACTGGCCCCCATTGCGGCTTGCCCGTGCCGTCGATGTGCCACTTGCCCGCGTAGCCGGTGGCGTAGCCGCGACGCCGCAAGATCTCGGCAAACGTAACGATGTCGTCGTCGAGCCGAATGTTGTTGGTCACCACGGGCGTATTTTGCGGATAGCGGCCGGAGACGAACGACGCGCGCGACGGCGAACAGACGGGCGTCGTCGCATAGAAGCTGGTACAGAGCGCACCATTGTCGGCGATCCAATCGATATGGGGCGTTTCGACGACCGCCTCACCCCACATCAACGCTTGCTCCGGCGGCAGTGTATCGCGGTAACAGCCCAGTGTGCGGAAGTTGTGTTCATCGGTATGAATGATCAGAAGGTTCGGCCCCGCAGCGTTTGCATGGTTACTCGGACCGAACGCACTGCCAACCAGCGCAACCGACGCTCCCAACAGAGCAACCTTCAATGAGAACGAGCAAGGCAAGCATTTCATGGTACGGGTCCTTTTCGGATAGGTGGGTGCTGCTGGCCGGGCCGTGCTTTCGAGTATACACAACCGGCTTCCGATTGCAAGAAGAACGGCCGAAAGCCACTCTCGTCCGTTTCTTTCCCCAGTCCAACTAGTGCATGATCGTGAGATTGGGCAAGGCTCGGCCAAGGTCCTTTTCCCCTGCTTCTGTAACTTCGGTGCCGCCCACGCTGAGCACCTCTAGTTTGGACAATGGCTTCAATTGCTCCAGGCCCAAGTCGGTTATGTCGGTGCCTTCGACGATACCGTTCGGTCGACATCTGCCCAACCAGAGGACTCGCAGCTTGCGCATGCCGCTGAGATGCCGAAGGCCGGCATCCGAAACGCTCGTGCCATTGAGGCTTAGCATTTCGAGGTTTTTCAGGTTCCCGAGGTGTTCCATTCCGTTGTCGGTAATTCGAGTCTGGTCCAGATTCAGTA
>JAZFUB010000297.1:0-6174 GCA_036447015.1 Thermoguttaceae bacterium
GGGCGAGCGTGGGGGCGAGCTTGACCACGTGGGCGACGGCGTGGGCCGACTCGAGAGCGGGGAGGATGCCTTCGGTTTCGCTGAGCAATTGAAACGCGGCCAGCGCTTCGTCGTCACTTACGCCGACGTACTCGGCCCGGCCGGCGTCCTTCCAGTGGGCGTGCTCGGGCCCGACGCCGGGATAATCGAGCCCGGCCGACACCGAGTGAACGGGGAGCGTCTGGCCGTCGCCATCCTGAAGGACGTACGTGTACATCCCGTGCAGCACGCCGGGCTCGCCGGCCGCGAGCGTTGCGGCGTGTTCACCGATGGCTGAACCGCGGCCGCCCGCCTCGACGCCGATGAGCTTGACGCTCTCATCATCGATGAACGGGGCAAACAAGCCGGCGGCGTTGCTGCCTCCGCCGACGCAGGCCACGATCAGATCGGGCAGCCGGCCCAGTTGCTCGAGGCTCTGCTGCCGGGTTTCGCGGCCGATCACCGATTGGAAGTCGCGCACGATCAGCGGGAACGGGTGCGGGCCGACGACCGACCCGAGGCAGTAGTGGGTCGTCTCGACCGAGCTCATCCAATCGCGCATCGCTTCGTTGATCGCGTCGCGCAAGGTGCGCGAGCCGCTCGTGACGGGTCGAACCTCGGCGCCGAGCAGTCGCATGCTGAAGACATTGGGCTTCTGACGCCGGATGTCTTCCTCGCCCATGTAGACGATGCAGTCGAGCCCGAACCGAGCACAGGCGGTCGCCGTGGCCACGCCGTGCTGTCCGGCGCCCGTTTCGGCGATGACGCGTTGTTTGCCCATCTGCCGGGTCAGGAGCGCTTGGCCCAGCGTGTTGTTAATTTTGTGGGCCCCGGTGTGGTTAAGGTCTTCGCGTTTCAGGTAGATTTGTGCCCCGCCGCACTGTTGGCTCAGTCGCTCGGCATGATACAACGGCGACGGTCGGCCCACGTAATGGCAGTAGAGCAGGTCCAACTCGGCCTGAAACACCGGGTCGGTCGCCGCTTTCTCGTATTGGATCGCCAGTTCGTCGAGCGCCCGGATGAGGGTCTCGGGCACAAAGCGGCCGCCAAAGGGGCCGAACCGGCCGGCCGCGTCGGGGACATGGGAATCGGCGGACATGGCATCTTCTTTCGGTGTCGTTAGTCGTCACTCTTGCAAAACGTTCTATTATCGGGCCAAGAAAGCGGTCGGTCAAGCGATCCGCCCCCCCTTCTTCCGGATAACCGTTCTGAGCCGCGTAACGTGATTTGCACAGTGGGTCTGCGTGTATTATGAATTCGGTAGACGTTCCGTGGTCGATTTCGAGCCGAGCCTTCGGACTACGACGGAAGAATCGCCGCGCGAGGTCGTCTGGATTTCGACGCTTCCCCCAAGCGGGATTGCCCACACAACAACGATAGGTTTTCGGCATGGTTGGCAGAGAAAACGCAGTTGACGCGAGCTTCTACAACTTGATCCACCAGATCGTCTCATCCGGCCGGGGGGGGAAGTTTTCGGATCGCCGATCGGGAAAACGAGAGCCGTATGCTTCGACCCAGCGGATCGCGCTGCGACGAGGGCCCGAGTTGCCCGACGAATCGGAATTCATCGACGTCGAGTGTCACGATCTGACTCGTAACGGCTTTGCGTTCTTCTTGCCGAACGAGCCGGACTTCGATTCGTTGGTGGCTGCGTTCGGGACCCCACCGGAGGTCATCTATATTGCCGCCCGGGTGACCCATTGCTCCGACGTGCTGGTCGACGCGTCCGGCAAAGTCGAGCATCTCGAGAGCGGATTCCAGGAGACTGTCTCCAAAGATTTCCACCGCCGGACGGCCATCCCCATGGTCATGATCGGGTGCGAGTTCGTCGAGCGGATAAGGCGATAGTGCGATTGGGCCAATAGTGCCGATCGCGGAAGGCCGGGTCGTGACTTTTCTCGGGATGTACGAACGTGGGCGTCATTCGGCCCGCTTTCCATTCCCCCCGCGTGATGGTACAATGGGCATGGAAGCTGGAGCTTCGATTGCGTCCCCTTTTGATCACGTCCCCTTTGATCGTTGGCCCCTGAGCCCCCCGTATGATTCGCCTGTTCGCCATCTCGGCCGTTCTGTTCGTTGGACCGTGTTTGTCCCAGCACGTGGCTCTCGGGCAGGACACTCCGGTGGCCAGACCGCTGGGTAGTCCGCTGGGTAGTCCGACGACGCCTTGGCCGAGTGAACGGGTGGAACTGGTCGACGGGCGGCATTACGAGGGCCTGATCGAATCGGTCGACGACGCTTGGATCCACCTGTTCCAGATACGGCGCCCCACCGGACGACCCGTGTTTCTGGTGATTCGACCGATCGAGCGGTCGCGGATTGCCTCGGTGGATCGCCTGGAACCGGATCAGCGGGCAGAGCTTCGGCAGCACATCGATCGGTTCGTCAATCGTGCGCGGATCGAAGCGGTCCGAACCAACGCGATCGAACTGGGGTCGATCGCCCACGGCGGCATCGATTACCGCCGCTATCGGGGGAAGTGGTTCGACGTGGAAACCACGATCGATGAAGAGAGTACGCGACGGACGATCGTGCGGGCCGAACAGATCTTCACCGCCTATCGCCAGATTCTTCCCCCGCGAGTCGAATCGCGCCGCCCGTTGCGGTTGGTCGTGCTCGACTCGGTCGGCGAGTATCAGACCTACCTCGCGCGAATGGGCATCCGGATCCAGAGTCCGGCCTGCTTCATCCCTGCCGATAATCTGGTCGTCGTGGGAAGCGACGTTTCCCGATTCGCAGCACAACTGGACGAAGTCAACACCCGGCACGACCATATCCGGACCGATCTGGAAACCTTGGAGACACGGTTGCCCGAGCGGCTTGCCGACTTCAGCCGGCGGCTGAAACAGGACGGCACCTCCCGCAGCGAAACGGGCAAACTGCTGCTGAAAGAGCGCAGCAAGTTCGAGATCGAAATCCGAAAGAAGCGGAAGGAATTGCTCTGTTGCGATCGGGATAACCGACGCGTGTTCGAAGACGCCACCGGACAGATGTTCCAGTGGCTCTACCACGAAGCATTTCATGCCTATCTGGAAAACTACGTCTTTCCGAGCGACCGCGACGAAGTGCCCCGATGGCTCAACGAGGGACTTGCCGTCGTGTTCGAGGCCGGACTGCTCGATTCGTACGGCCTGAGGGTCGACACGCCCAATCGCCAGGCCCTGCGACTGCTGCAAGCCGACCTGCAAAGCGATCGGCCCCTTTCCCTCGGGCAACTGCTCGAAGCCGAACCGGCGGCCTTCCTGGTCGACGACGGCGCGAACCGGCACTACGCCCACGCTTGGGGGCTGGTCTACTACTTGACGTTCGAGAAGCACCTGCTCAGCAACGCCGCTTTGGATCGGTACGTCGACCATGGCTCCAGCGGCGCCACACCGGTCCAAAGTTTCGAGCAACTCGTCGAAATGCCGATCGATCAGTTCGAAAAAGCATGGCGGCAGTATATCGCACAGCTCAAGTAGATGTAGGGTGCGTCTGGACGCACCATCTTGAAATCACGAGTTGGATGGCAGTCCACGGTGCGTCCAGACGCACCCTACGGTATCCGAGTTGCTCTTTTTCAAGGAGGTCCCCATGTCGTCGAAACGGATTCTTATTGTCGGAGGGGTTGCCGGGGGAGCGTCGTGCGCAGCCCGATTGCGGCGGCTTGACGAACGGGCCGAGATCTTCGTCTTCGAACGCGGACCGGACGTGTCGTTCGCCAATTGCGGGTTGCCCTATCATGTGGGCGGATTGATCGACGATCGGCGTAAACTGCTGCTGGCCACGCCCGAGAAGTTTCGCGATTGGTTCGCCGTCGAGGTTCGCATCCGGCACGAAGTCCAAGAGATCGATCGGGCCAAGCAGACCATCGAGGTGCAAAACCTTCAGACGGGCCGCACGACGACCGAGCCCTACGACGTACTCGTGTTGGCGCCCGGGGCCGCTCCCGTGCGCCCGCCGCTGCCGGGAATCGACCTGCCGGGGATCTTCAGCGTCCGCAATCTCGAAGATGTCGACCGGATCAACGCTTGGATCACCCGGCACGAGGCCGAGCAGGCCGTCGTCGTCGGTGCGGGATATATCGGCCTGGAAATGGTCGAAAATCTCAGTCGACGAGGTATGAACGTGGCCGTGCTCGAACGGCTCGATCAGATCATGCCGCCGATGGATCCCGAAATGGTCGCGCCCGCCTACGACACGCTTCGGGCCAACAGCGTCGACCTGCGACTGGGCGGTGGCGTCGCTTCCTTCGAGCCGGGCTCCGAAGAAACGATTACGGTCGTTGCCCAGGACGACCGTCGACTGACCGCCGATATCGTGATCCTGGCCGTCGGCGTGAAGCCCGAAGTGCAACTGGCCGAAGCGGCCGGCCTTACGATTGGTTCGACCGGCGGCATCGAAGTGGACCGACAGATGCGCACGTCCGACCCGGCCATTTTTGCGGTCGGCGACGCGGTCGAGGTGCGCGACTTCGTGACCGGCCGTCCCTCGCTGATTCCGCTGGCCGGCCCGGCCAATCGGCAGGGCCGAATCGCCGCCGACGCGATCTGCGGTCGCCAGGCAAGCTTTCGCGGCACGCAGGGAACGGCCGTCCTCGGGCTGTTCGACCTGACGCTGGCCATGACCGGGGCCTCGGAGAAGACGCTCCGCGACGCGGCCATGCCATACGAAAAGTCGTACACCCACTCGTTCGACCATGCGGCCTATTATCCGGGCGCCGAGATGATGATGCTGAAACTGCTCTTCTCGCCTGACGACGGCCGTATCCTCGGCGCCCAGGCGGTCGGCCGGCGGGGCGTGGAAAAACGCATCGATGTGATCGCCATGGCGATCCAGATGGGAGCGACGGTCGACGATCTCCAACAGACCGAATTGTGCTACGCCCCACAGTACGGCAGCGCGAAGGATCCGGTCAACATGGCCGGGTTCGTGGCCGGGAACATCCTTGCCGACGACGTCGACGTGGCACATTGGGACGACTGGAAGACCCGACGCGATGCGGGCGAAGAACTGCCGCTGGTGCTCGACGTCCGAAACCCGGCCGAGACGGCCGCCGCGTCCATACCCGACGCGGTCAATCTGCCGCTGGGCGAATTGCGCGCCCGACTCGACGAACTGCCTCGCGATCGTGAGATCTGGGTCCATTGCGGCGTCGGATTGCGATCCTACTACGCAAGTCGAATCCTCAGGCAGAATGGATTCCGGGTGCGCAACCTTTCCGGTGGACTGAAGACCTTCAAGATGCTGCCGTAATCGCGATCGTTAGCCGCGGGACTTGCCCCGCGCCGGATTTGTTAACAGAAACAGCGACTACTCTCGCAGCCGCCCCGTCTTGTCGGCTTGCCACGTCTGGCCCGTGTTCACTTCCAAGGCCGTCAGCCAGCCGTCGCCGTAGCAGCAGGTGTCGATGCACAGTAGGTAGCCCAGGTCGAGGATCTCGCCGTCCCTCTGAGCCGTATGGCCGACGATCACCGTCTTGCCGCTACAATGGGCGCCGGGCTCGCGAGGCTTCACCGAGTCCCATCGCAACACGTCGGGCGGTTGCTGTTCCATCGGCACGTCTGCCAGATAGCTGCCGTGGAGGAAAATATGTCGATCGGACTCGTAGAATGATCGGCAACCGCGGAGAAAGTCCAAATGCTCAGGCGGCACGGCTTCCGGCACGCGTCCGTCGTACGAATCGACGGTGGCATTACCTCCGAACAGCAGCCACTCGTCGTAGAGGCCGGCTTGGCCGTTGCAGATCTCCAACAGCATTTCGTCATGGTTGCCCAGCAGCGGAACCAACCGGCAACGGTCGGCCAACGCGATCAGGGTATCCATCACGCCTCGGCTGTCCGGGCCACGGTCGACGTAGTCGCCCAATGTGACGATCGTGTCGTCCGGCGCCGGAGCGATCGCCTCGAGCAGGGCGCACAGGGCGGCCTTGCAACCGTGAATGTCTCCGATGGCGATCGTTCGACCGGTCATAGGCCTGGCAGCCCCTTGAAAGACAACAAGAAGTACTCGTACGGTGGGTGTTCGGATGTCCTTACCTAGTACTACTCTAGTGAATCGTGGCAAGAAAGGCAACGACCCCAGGCAAAGACAGTCCAAATCATAAGCCACGCTTAGAACTCGTACAGGAATTACTTACCAATTTGGGTGTAACCGGCGTTCCGCTACGCGGTGAGC
>JAZFUB010000298.1:0-2795 GCA_036447015.1 Thermoguttaceae bacterium
ACCGAAAAACCCTCAACGCTCGATCAGAAATCGAAATCCGATTCCTTGACCGCCTCGGCCGGTATCTTGACGATCCTGAATTCCACTCGCATGTTTTGCTTCGCCTCTTGAATATTACGGGGCTTGGAAATCAGCGGTTCCAGGATTCCGGCACCGACCGGCTGAATCTGCGTGGGGTCGAGCGTGACGCTCTGCTGCTCGGCATAGGCGACGATCTCCCGACGGACCGCATTGGCACGAGCAAGCGACAGGTTCAGCGCGGCCTGCATCGTCGTGCGGGGACTCGGGTTCGAGCCGTCGAACGCGCCCCCGTCGATCAACTCGACGATCGCCTTCGTCTGGGTCAGATCCAGCGGCGTCGATCCGCGAGTCGTGCGGAGAAAGTACTTGTATCCGCCGGACTGACCGGAGCGTGTGATCACGCCCTTGGCCATGCCGGCCCGGATCAGATCGACCAGCGTCTTGGTCGGATCGCTGTGGCCTCGAATGACGACGACCGCATTGCCGAACGTGCTGGCCGATTGGATGGCTCGATTGAATTCCGCCCCATAGCGATCGGCCGGGAATGCAACCTGGTTGGGCTCGAAGTTGATCGTGAAGCTGACCAACGTACGATCGTCGAGATCGCTGTCGGGGAAAATGTCGGTCGCCTCCGCGTCGATGCGACCCGCGGCCGCCTTCGGTTCGACATACTCGATCCCGGCCAGTTTGGCAATGTTGCGATAATCGAACGGGGCCGGCGTGAATCCGCTGCGGACTTTCGCATAGCCTTGGCCGACGGCCAGGTCGAGCGAGGCTTTCAATTTGGCATCGAAACCGTTCAGGTTGCCTTTGTCCTGGAAGAACGTGATATTGCCGGGCAAACCGACAAACGTGCAATCGAGCAACAGTCCGTGGGCGTCGACCTCCAGCGTCGGCAACACGTCCTCGCCCAAAATACTCTGCGCCATTTTCAGTAACGTCGTATACTGCGGCGACATCCGGCCCGTCGTCTCGAACGCCTTGCGCATGGGAACCACTTGCTCGCAGGCCGCCATGTAGCCGGCCACGAACTTCTCGACCGTCGGCCGGTTGGCTTCGTACCAATCGGACCGGCATGCGTAGACGTCGGCGATCGACCGGCTCATCTGCGCCGTCGAAACCAGCACATGGGCGCCGCGAACCGTCCCCTCGGCGCCCGAGCCCTTGGCCTCCAGACCGCCGGTCAATCCGATCATGTCGGGCGAAATCACGCAACAGGCATCGACGTCGGCGTCCTTGCGGAAGAGCTCGGCCGGTCCGTTGTCGCCGGTCAGGTCGGCCACCCAAACGACCTCGACGTCGTTCCAGTCGAGCTGTGCCGCGCGGAGCACGTCGTCGAGCAGCCCCACGTGCGGTCCGCCCTGCTGCACGGCGATCTTCACCTTCGCACCCGACTTGGACTTCAGGTCGTTGAGCGTCTTGAACGACTCGCGGGCAACCAGGTGGTCGCCGGCACTCCAGGTCATTTGCATGATAATGACGGGCTTGGTGCGCGGATCGGCGCCGAGCACTTCGCTGGCCTGTCCGATCATGCGGAACGTGCCTCGCAGAAACGGAGACTTCCCGCCAAGGTAGTTTTTCACTTGGCCGACGAAGTCATCGCCGCCGACCAGCTTGAGGTTCAACCCTTGGGCATCGAAGATCGTGCCCTTCTGGGTCGTCAGCCCGCCGTTGGCGAAGAACGTGGCGACATCCCCCCCCCAAGTGATGTAGGGGACTTCGATCTGTGCCGCCTTCTTGACCGGCTGCACGCTGAGGGGTCCGAGCAACTCGGAGAACGGTTTCTGTGCCGCCGCTTGGTTTCCGATCAAGCAGAATCCCAAGGCACACAGCCCCCACGCCAGGCATCGTAACGTCAGTCGTTTCATCGTGTTTTCTCCCATGCTGGGCGATTGCGTCGATATGTCACGGGACTTAGTGCCCCCCGAGCAATTTGCCGTATTGTACCGTGTCGGCGAGAACTGAAAAGTCACCACCCCCAAAGTGACCATCGACCGCCGCCTGAAAATCGGGGAAAAACGTCGAGCACTACCAAGAGGGCACGAAAGGGACCGAAACGGGGCGCGCAGCGGACTCAGCGAACGGTTCGTGGTATCCGCATTCATCCGGTCATCGGGTGAGAGCGACCATCATGCCGGAAAAACCCGAGAATCGGGGATGTGCCACACGCTCTGTCTTTCAACAGGCGGGCTAGAAGTCGTAGGGTGGGCACTGCCCACCAAGACTCGCTTGACGTGTTGCTCTCGGTTCTTGGTGGGCGGTGCCCACCCTACTTTTCTTTGTCAACGGGCTGCTTAGAAGAACCATCGCAGAGCGGCAGCCGGAGAATCGTTCCAGCCGAAAACGAGCGTCTGCAGTGTCGTACCTACGATGAAGGCCGTAAGGATGGCGAGCCAGAGTTGAATGTGGGCGGAAGTGGGCATCTAGGTAATCCGGAAGAGTTGATCGGTCTGCGGCGAGCCATCGGTGCCCGCCTGCTCAAAGTCTCTTCCGTGAACGCCTTGCTCCGATTCAACTATAGCACACGATTTACGCAGATGCGGTCCGATCACCGACTTGATCGTCTACCGGTCCGTCTTGTACTCGGGGCGAACGTCCTGCAAGGCCGGAAAACTGCGGCGGTAGCTCTCCAGCGCCGCGTGGTCCGGTTTCGCACGGATCGTGCCTGGCAGGTTCCCCGCGTCGGCGAGCACGTTGCCTTGGGGATCGATGATCATGCTTCGCCCGGAGTAGGTCAGTTTCGGGTCGCTCCCGCAGCGGTTCACTCCGACCAC
>JAZFUB010000299.1:0-8818 GCA_036447015.1 Thermoguttaceae bacterium
CGATATCTGCCGCTGACAAGGGGATCCGTCAGAGGCAGGTTGTAGGTGATCCCGTTATAACGAAAGACGGCCCGTTGTTTCTTCTTGTCCCATCGATCGTCGGTGAAAAGGCGGATCCGAAACTCGGTCGGCCGAATCACGTAGAGCGAGTGGCGAGGAGGACTGGCACAGAGTCGGGCATGCGAGACGCGGTCGGTCTTGTTGCCCGGTTCGAGCCATAGATCCCGTGGATTCACTTCAAGCCACTCGACTTTGTAGGGGGCGTAGCGATGGGACACATCGGACCAGCTTCGAGGTCCCCTGATGTACCAGTTCTCCGGCTGACAGGAATCTCCAGCATGACCGGTCAGCGGCATTTCGATAAAGTCCAGCATCTTGACTTCACGGCGGCAAGTCAAGGTGACTTCGTCAGAAGTCAGTTCACCTTCGCCGTGCTTGCTGACGGGTCGGACCCAAGCGCCAAGCACGTACTCGCCATCCTGGCCGATCAGTTCTCTTCCCGCCACGCAATGGGCGCCGTTCTTGATCGAGTTAGCGAGCACCAGCATGCGTTTTCGACACATCGGGCCACCTTCGTACGAATCGAGACGGTCGCTGCACAGGTCAAATACATATGTATACTATTTCTGTTCATTTGTCAAGGACCCCCTGGTTGGCCAGTTTTCGACGTGAGAAAGCAGGACGGATTGCGGTAGCCGGGTAGGTCAGGCTGTGCCTGACATCATTCTACGATTTGCGTCCTGCGCGTCTTCCGCGGGTTGAATCGCCCTGAAACCTTGTCGATTGTCAGGCACAGCCTGACCTACGCCCTACTCCAACGTCGGCCGGGCAATCTCGCCGCGAAGTTGGGCCTGACCGCCTTCCTTTTCGTAGACTCCGTAGAAGAGCGAGCAGGAATCGAGCCAGACGGTCAGGCGGTGCATGTCTTCCGGCGGGAGCTTGACTTCGTAATGGCCCTTGCGAAGTAGGGCATAAAGTTTCGAAGCTCTTGCGCCGAACTCGCCCGGGGTGGTTCGGTACCATTTTGGGTCGTTGAAATTCGTTCCGCCGTAGTCGTAGAACCCGAACTCGGGTGCGAGGCTCAGGTACGAGATGTAATACTCGGTCACCGGGTTCATGTAGCTGCCGCGGGCCGTTTTGACGATCCGGCTGTCCAGCGGCGGGGCCTCGTCGGCTTTTTCCGCATGGCACTCGACGCAGTGGCGGTCGAGAACCGGTTGTACCAGGCGCGGATAGCTGAACGGGTACGTGCCGTCGACGTCGGGCTCGAGCCGCGACGGAGGACGACGCATGGCCGACGGCATGGTGGCGACGTTGCTCTTCGGTGCGCGATGCCTCGGCTCGTGGCAGCCCTGACACACCAGTCGCTCGCCCGGCTGCAGGTGCGTTCCCGAGCGCATCGACGTGACGGCGAGCCCCTCTTCGTCGAGTACCTGGAAGTAGAGTTCCTTTCGGGCGGGTGCCACGAAATAGACGCTGCCGTCCTCCTCGACCGGAACCGTGCCGAGCACGGCCCGGGCCAGGTTGATCGAATCTTTCGCTTGCGGGATCTGCATGCCCGTGGCGTGCTTGACGCTGGCCGAGGGGATCGAAAGCGGCAGGACCTGATAGACTCGCAGCGCCTTGATTCGGGTATTGTCCGGCCATGGCTTCAGCGTGTCGTAAACGTTCATCACCGCGATGGTCCCTTCGGCCGGCTCGTCGGCCGCGACCCGCCGGGACTGTTCGAGCACGATCGGCGGCGTCGGTCGGGGCGTTAGCGGGATCGGGTTGTGGCACGCGATGTCCGGGTCGCGGTAGATCAACTCCTTGTTGCCGAACGCATCGACGAGGTACACACCGTAGATGTTGCGATCCTTGATCGAGCCGACTTCCAGCGGGGCGTAGACGCACAGATAGTAGTCTTCGCTCAACGGCCATGCCTGACCGTAGGAGAGCGAGCCTTTTTGACTCTCCGGAAAACCGACGTCGGGCGTCACCCGTTTGACCGGCGACATCTCGTCGTCGTCTTCCGTCGTCGGGTCGAAAACGACCAGCGAGCCGAACGCCTGGTTATGGTGCGGTGCGGCCGTGGCGACGAATCGGGGTGAGTTCGGAATGGCGCGAATGTCGACCTCCATGTCGGGCCGCTTCGAGCGAATGGCGAAGTTGCCGTGGATCGCACGCGGATCGCGGCCGTCGGGCGTGGTGGTCCACGGCAGGTGGACCGTCTGGCCATGGCGGTCGACGTAGTCCCAGCGGGTCCAGACGATCATGCCGTCGTCGGCCACGCTCGGATGCCACTCGTTCGTTTCGTGATAGGAAAGGCACCGGATGTCGGAGCCGTTGGCCGCCATGTCGAAGAGCGTGAACGTCGGACAGACACGCCCACAACGCAGGTAGCCGCCGCGACGTTCGCTGATGAAAGCGATCCGCCCGCTGGGCATGAAACAGGGGTCGAAGTCGTTGAAGGTCCCGTCGGCCAGCATCCGCAGATCGGACCCGTCCGCCGACATGCTGAAGACGTGATAGCATCGGCCCGGATCCCAGTGCCCTTTGCTCGGGTCGGTGTGGTGCCGATGCGTGGGGTCTCCTCGGCCTTCGACGTAGGCGAAGGCGATTCGCTTGGCGTCGAACGAGACGTCGGGCGAGAGGAACGAGCCGCCCTCGGTCGCCTCGCCCCGTTGGTTGCCCATGCCGTCGAACGAGATGTTCCAGGAGCGTTTTGGTCCGCCGCTGAGGCGTTCACCTTCCAGGCGGCCGTCGGCCACGGTCGAGTCGGCCAAAAGGTCGCGAATCTCCGGCTTGGCGCCGAACGGGTCGCTGAGCACGAACAGCCCGCCGCCGGGCCGTTGGGCCATGCCGTAGTATTGGTCGCACATATGGCGATAGATCGCCAGATGGCGTTTGAGGATCAAGAGTTCGTTGAACTTCAGCAGCGGATTCGAGAAGGCGATCCGGCGGCGCAGATGGCACACCTGGTCAAAAATCGTCCGACGACCCGGCTGGTCGGCCACCTCGACTTTGTCGGCGGCAGCCTGTAGCGTGGCCAGTTCCTCGGCCATGGCGGCAAGGTCGGTGTCGTCCTTCGTCGTCTGCGTCAGGTCGGTCAACAGCGACCGGCTGCGGCGCAGCACGACGTCCAACGGGTCGCGATCCGTGTCGAGGATGAGCGATTCCTTGCGGAGCGTTTGCGGTGCGAACTGTTCGAACCGTGCTCGCTGCTTCAGGTCGTGCGAGAGGATGGCGAACTGCCGATCCTCTTCGCCCTCGGGATAGGCCGCGCCGGGCGGTTTCGGTCCCAACCACTCGGACGGTTGTCCCTTCGCGGCAACCGTGTTGAGCGAAACTCCGAACAGAAGAACGATAACCAGCGCGGATGCGCCCCATCGGGTCGATAGCCTGACGTTCATCATTTGCTCCATCCTTTTCTCGGAGAACTTTCGTTTGGAATTCATCGCAATTCGCCGTCTCAACCGTAGGGTGCGTCTGGACGCACCATCTTGAAACCAGGAGTTGGATAGCGGTCCATTATGGCCGATTCGGCTCGGTTAGTCAAAGCGGCTTTGCGGATTCTCGTAGCTGGATTCGCAAGAATTCAGCCCTATTCGGCGACGATTGAACTCTTGCAGGTCCAGCTACCCGAAGTTCGAACGTTGGCAGACCACCAGCGATTCAATGAAACACCACGAAGGACACGAAGAAAGCGGTGGATGATTCTGTTCGTGCAGTTCCTTCGTGTACTTCGTGGTTTGTTCTTTCCCCCTTTGAAACAGGCTCGTTATTCACCCCGCCAACACAGAACTTGCCCCCCTTCGGTGCAGACGAACAGTTTTCCGGCGGCGGCGGCCATGCCGTCCCAGACGATGGGGGCATCGGTCGGATATTGGGCTACGGCTTCTCCGTCCTCGGCCGAGACGACCAGGATCGTGCCGCCTTCGAGTCCGTCATAGGCGGCGGCCGGGTCGCCGCTCGCTTTGCCCGTCGGCATGGCTCCTACGAACAGGTTGCCGCCCGACTTGAGCATGGCTCGGGGACGTAGCGGAAGGGCCGCGTTCCATGTCGGCTTCTGGATCTGCTCCGGTGTGAGCACGCGGAAATCGGGCAGCGACTCTTCGTCGGCCGAGAACGGCGTGTTGGATTTCTCGAAGAGGGTGTAGGTGCCGCTGGTTCCCTTTCGGCGAACACCCCAAAGGGCATAGTCGCCGTAGACCATCATCAGCCCGGTCGGCACAGCGATCGTCGACTTCCAGCGGTTTCCGCCACCGTTGACGATCCACGAGTAGGCGACCGCCACGTGGCTGAAATCGCCCGTCCCCAGGACCCAGTGCGAGCGGTGGTTCTCTGCGCCGTCGAGCATGTTGGACGTCGAGAAGAGGTGGCGAGACATTTCAGCCTGTCGCTCTAGCTTCGCGTCGAACTTCACCTGGTGCATGAACACGTTGCGGCCGTCGCTTGTCAGAACATCGCTGAGCGAGCCGCCGGCCATCGAGAACGAGTCGCTCCGGTCGGGTGCCAGGAATGTTCGGTAGTCGGACAGATTCTGAGATACCTTGACGACATGTTCCGGCTCTTCCTGCCCCTTGCCGTCGTCGCGCCGCGGATGCGTGCTCTCGAAATGCGATTTGTGGAGCACCCGACCGGTCGTCGGTTCCAGGGCGTAAAGATAGATTCCCCGGTCGATCCAGGTCGATCGGCCGGCCGCGCAATAGACGACGTCGTCGAGCACGAGAACGCTTCCGTGGACCGGCCAGAGCGATTCGACCTGGTCCTCGGCCACCGTTTTCAGGTCGGCCGGGGCGGCCAGCAGTCGCCACATCAGTTCCCCGTCGTCGAGCCTCAGGCAATAGACCCAGCCGTCGGCGCTGCCGAAAAGAACGGTTCCTCGATAAATGGCGGGCGGCGAATCGACCCGTCCACCGACCGTACGATGCCAGACCACTTCGCCCGTTTCGGCGTGCAGTGCATAGACGGTGTTTTCATCGACCGCAGCCAACACCAGCCGACCCTCGGCGACGACCGGTTGCGTCAGCCGGCCGCTGAAATCGTGTTTCCATGCGCTGGTCAGCGTCGACGGCACGACGGTGCCCGCGATACCGCTGCGCAGCGCATCGTGTCGATACTGGGGCCAAGCCTCGGCATTGTCGGTCGCCTGGCTGCCTGGTTTGGCGTCATAGGCGGGACCTTTCTCAAGCCGTTTTGCATCGGGGACTTTGTATGTCATTTGGTCGACCACGGGCCGCTTCGGTGCCAATGCCCAGAACCCCCAGAGCAGCGACTCCATGTAGCAACCGCACGAATGGGGCGGCGCGTAGGTCAGCCCGTTGGCCGGCAGGATTCCATATTGGCAGGTTCCCCGGACCCAATTGTTCCGCGAATGTTCGTCGCCGACGAGGTCCATCATCTCGATCCCCCGTTTGCCGGTGAGGATGTATCGCACCGTGGCCTTCTCGCGATAGCAGCGGTGATGGTGGCCCGCGGTCTGCAGGTCGACGGCGATCGTGTTCTCGGCCTTGACTTCGCCGGTGTGCAGATCGCGGCCTTTGCTGAAGTCGCCCACCGGCGGCGGCGCGACCGAGTCGCTCGGGTGCATTCCTTGCCAGACGAGTCCGTTGATGACGAACAGATCCATCGGCGCGTGGAATCCGCCGTTCGCTTCGCACTCCCAAAGTTTGCTGCCGTCGCCGGCCGAAAGGGCCGTCAGTTGTCCCGACAGCTTGCAGAGCACCACGCCGTCGACGACGACCAGCACGTACCGGCCGAATCCCCGCAGGGCCGTTTTCTTTCCTCGCTCGCCAAACGTCCAACGCTCTTTGCCCGAGGTCAGGTCGAGGCACGTGACGCTGTCGTTCACCTGGAAGTAGACGCTACGGCCGTCGGAGCCGAGCGTTTCGGGCATGGGGTTCGTCTTCGGGTCCGACCATTGCCACAAGGTTTTGCCGCTTTGCACATTGACGGCCACGATCGACTTGTCGTTGGGCGAGCGAAAAGTTGCGCCGAACTGGGCGTCCCCAACGGCATGCTCTGCCACCGGCGCGCCTTTGAGGACGAGCAACACGTCGCCGACCTGGATGATTTCCTCGGCCCCCTCGGTATTCTCGAACGTCGTGACGATCTTTCCGGTCGCCGCATCGAGTGCGGAAATCGGCGCATTGAGATCCAACGGCGCGTAGACGAGGTCCTTCGAAGCTACCAGAAGCCTCGTCACCTGTGCCGGGCCGCTGCGGAACCGAGTCTTGTTCGATGCCCAGGACGCGATCTTCCGTTGCCACAGTTTCACGCCACTGAAGGCGTCGCGGGCGGTAATCGACCATTTGGCGGGCACGGCCATATTGGCGGAGGTCGCTTGATCCACGATCGAGAAGATCCGGCCGCCGGCGGTGACGACCGCGCTGACCGTGTTGATGTTGTGGTGATTGCGCGTCCAACGCGGCCCGGCCAGCCATTGCATGTGGCGCGGCGGTCCGACGACCGTATCGCGAGCCACGGCGTTGTTGTCCGGACCGTGGAGGTAATGCGTCCACTCGTCGATCTCTTTCGGCCGCGGCTTGACGATCTTGCTCCAACCGTCGTCGCCGTCGATGTAAGCGACTCCGTCCGGTGCCAAGGCCCGCATGATCTCGTCGCGCGACACGTCGTATGGGTCGCTGACGACCAGCAGATTCACCAGGTTGTCGGTGTACGGGAGGTGCTTGCCGTCGAACGTGTCGGCGACCACGTTTCCGTAACACCCCAACGCGCGAAGATGTCGGCGGGCGGCCGCCACACTGGCAGCGTCCGTGTCGAGCCCCTGGACGAGATAACTCGCGTGGGCACGCAGACCGGCCGTCAGATGCCCGTCGCCACAGCCGAGATGCACGACCAGGCCGCCGTCGACGCCGGTGGCTTGGAGGATTTCCTCGGCCGAAGGTGCGCCGAAACCGGCCATCGGAAAGAAGACGAGGGACCACGCTGCTACGATGATCGAGGTGACTTTCATATCGCTCGTTCTCCTAATTCGACAACATCAGGTGTGAAGCCATCCAACGTTTGGCGGGCAGACGTTGGATGGAAAAATGACTGCTACAGTCTACCACAAGCGACGGCCCGGGTGTCGAGTGTTACGGCACGGAACGCATGGCGGGCGATGGCCCATCGCGAGTGGGGGGCGGCACGAAAAAGAAAAGGGCCCACGCCGATCGACGCGAGCCCTCATCTATCCACCAAGAAAAGTGCCGCTGCCCAGAGTTGAACTGGGACGCCCTTTCGAGCACAAGATCCTAAATCTTGCGTGTCTGCCAATTCCACCACAGCGGCGTCTGTCGCCAAATCTTACCATGCCGGCCTCGTTCTGAATACCGCAGTGTGGCACGTCCCTGAGGCACGAAGGGCGTGGTGTAGTGGGGAACACCACGCCCTTCGTGCCTCAGGGACGTGCCACACACATATTTTTCAACGGCCTGCCAAGGTCATCGCTAGTCAAGCAGCGTCGAAACGCCTATCATGGCGGCATGAATCCTCCGAAGCACAACGACTTCGATGTTTCCTGGTGTCGCAAGCAGTTTCCCGCCTTGGCCCGACGGGTCGACGGTCACCCGGCCGTTTATTTCGATGGGCCGGCAGGGAGCCAGGTTCCCGAGCGGGTGGTCGATGCCATGGGCCGCTATCTGCTCGAGACGAACGCGAACCACGACGGGCGGTTCGTTACCAGTCGCGAGAGCGACGCGATCGTGCATGCGGCCGCGCAGGGTGTGGCCGATCTGCTCGGGACCGACGACGCCGAGACGATCGTGTTCGGCTCGAACATGACCAGCCTGACGTTCGGGCTCTCGCGAGCCTTGGCCCGGTCGTGGCAGCCGGGCGACGAGATTCTGGTGACCCGGCTCGACCATGACGCGAACGTGACGCCCTGGGTGCTGGCCGCACGCGACGCGGGGGCGACGGTCCGTCACGTTGGGATTCGGGCCGACGATTGCACGCTCGACATGGACGATTTTCACGAGAAGCTTTCGCCGCGGACGCGGTTGGTGGCCGTCGGTTGTGCCTCGAACGCCGTCGGTACGATCAATCCCGTGGTCGAGATCGCCCGGGCGGCGCATCGGGTCGGTGCGTTGGTCTTCCTCGATGCGGTCCATTATGCGCCGCATGCGCTGCCGGACGTGGCGGCTTGGGACTGCGATTTTCTGGCCTGTTCGGCCTATAAGTTTTTCGGTCCGCATGAGGGGATGTTGTGGGGACGGCGCGAGTTGCTCAGCGAGTTGCCTGCCTACAAGGTTCGGCCCGCGGCAGACGGCATCCCCGACCGCTGGATGACCGGCACGCAGAGCCACGAGGCGATCGCCGGTACGTTGGCCGCCGTGGAGTATCTGGCCGATCTGGGGCGACGACTGGAGCCGGGTGCCAAGGACCGGCGCGCGGCTCTCGAGGCCGCCTACGCGGGCATCGCAAACTACGAGTTGGGGTTGCTCCGGACGATGCTCGACGGACTGGCCCGATTGCCGGGCGTGAAGGTCTGGGGGATCACGGATCCCGAGCGATTCGACCAGCGTGTTCCGACCGTGTCGATCACGCACGAGCGGCTTTCGCCCGAGGCGTTGGCGACCCGATTGGGCGAGCGGGGGATCTTCGTCTGGCACGGCAACTTCTATGCCCTGCCGCTGACCGAAGCGTTGGGCCTGGAGCCCGAGGGCATGGTCCGCATCGGCCTGCTGCATTACAACACGGCCGAGGAAGTGCAGCGGCTGCTGGACGTGCTCGTGGAACTGGGCTGAGGTGACAGTAGTTTTTCTCTCCCTGGTTGTGTATCATTCGTTAACTACCTTTACGATGGTCATCCGAGCCCGTCGTATCCAGGGGAGTT
>JAZFUB010000300.1:0-4023 GCA_036447015.1 Thermoguttaceae bacterium
CTCAGGCCTCGATCACCAGCCACTAAATTCCGTGAAGAACCCTTTTTTGGACTCCATTGGCATGTAGGTCCCCGGGGGCGAAACACGGGCGGGTTCCGGCGACCTCGGTAAAGATGACGGCAGGTCCGCCCTTTTCTGCAAGCTATGCTTGCTTAGGATTGACCGGATAGCAACAAATCGGTTGCAATGCCCCCCGTTTAGCTGTCGCCGGCACGGCGACTTGGCCGAAAGTGTGTCAACTTTAAGTCGCCGTACCGGCGACGGCTAAACGGGGGAGTGTTGTTCGACCGATCGCGCGGCCACAGCGAGGGAATTCGAACGATGGCAATTGAAGGCCGATTGCAGGGCATCTTTACACCGAACATGGTCCCGCTGGACGACCGGGGGAACATCAACGAGCCCGAGTTGCGGCGCTACGTCGATTGGCTGATCGATCGGGGCGTCCACGGGCTGTATCCGAATGGTTCGACCGGCGAGTTCACTCGGTTCACGCCGGAGGAGCGGCGGCGGATCGTCGAGATCATGGCCGACCAGACGGCCGGTCGCGTGCCGATCTTGGCCGGGGCGGCCGAGGCGAACGTTCGCGAGACGATCGCGGCCTGCGAGTATTACCATGGCTTGGGCGTCCGTGCCGTGGCGATCGTGGCCCCCTTCTACTACAAGCTCAGCCCGGACAACGTCTACGCCTATTTCAAGGAGATTGCCCGACATACGCCGATCGACGTCACATTGTACAACATCCCGATGTTCGCTTCGCCGATCGACGTGCCGACGGTCCAGCGGCTCAGCGAGGAGTGCGAGCGGATCGTCGCGATCAAGGATTCCAGCGGCGACGTGGCCCAGATGATCCGCATGATCGAGGCCGTGCGTCCGAACCGGCCCGATTTCAGTTTCCTCACCGGTTGGGATGCGGTGCTGATGCCGATGCTGCTGGTCGGTTGCGACGGCGGCACGAATGCCACCAGCGGCGTGGTGCCCGAGTTGACGCGAAAACTGTACGACCTGACGATCGGCGGTCAGATCGAGTCGGCTCGGCGGATCCAGGCCCAGTTGATCGAGCTGTTCGACCCGACGCTCTACTCGGCCGACTTTCCCGAGGGGTTCCGCACGGCCGTCGGCCTGCGAGGATTCGCCATGGGCACGGGCCGGCAGCCGCTTTCGGACAAGCACCGATCGATCCTGGCCGACCTGCAGCGAACGCTCCGGGCATGGCTCGCCCGACAGGGCCTTGGCGGCGAATCACCCACGCCGACGACCACCGCCGGTCTCGACTCGGGCCAGGTCAGCGCGATCGTCGAAGGTGTGCTCGCCGAGTTGCAGTCGAGAGGCATCACGATACCGCAACGTTGAGGGCACTCCCGCCGTTTAGCTGTCGCCGGCACGGCGACTTGACGCTTGAGCACACTTTCGGCCAAGTCGCCGTGCCGGCGACCGCTAAACGGCGGGGGGCTAACTTACCGCTCTTGCATTTCTTGCTGGTTTCGGTAAGACTCTTCTTCATGAACGCACAAGAACCACCGGCCGGTTTGGCCACCGCATGTCGGACAATCGTCAAAGGGCCGCTCTATTGGCTGCTCGTGGCGATGCCCGTGGCGCTTGCCCTGGAATGGACCCATGCGGACCCGTTGTGGGTCTTTCTCATCTCCGCGCTGGCGATCGTCCCGTTGGCCGGGCTGATGGGCCGGGCGACCGAGAACCTGGCCGAGACGCTCGGAGCCGGCATCGGCGGGCTGCTGAACGCCACGTTCGGCAATGCGGCCGAAATGATCATCGCGCTGATCGCGCTTTCGAAGGGGCCCGAGATGTATCCGCTGGTGAAGGCGTCGATCACCGGTTCGATCATCGGCAACATCCTGTTGGTGCTGGGGCTCTCGATCCTGTTGGGCGGGCTGAAGTTTCCGCGACAGACGTTCAACCGCACGGCCGCCGGCATGGGGGCGACGCTGCTGGCGCTCGCAACGATCGGCCTGATCATGCCGACGTTGTACTACTACGTCTTTCACGCGGGCACGAGCCAGGCGGCGGTCGGCTTGCACGAGATCGAATCGCTCAGCGAGGAGATCGCCTTCATCTTGGCCTTCATCTACGTGTTGAGTCTCGTCTTCTCGCTTCGGACCCATCGCCACCTGTTCTCCGGGCCCGAGGCGGAACTGCAAGCCGCCGGCAAACATCACCAGCCCGAGTGGAGCCGCCGCACGTCGATGATCTTGCTGGTGCTGGCCACCGTGGGCATTGCCTGGATGAGCGAGTTGCTCGTCGGATCGGTCGAACATGCGGGCAAAGCGTTGGGTATGAACGCGGTTTTCGTCGGCGTGATCTTGGTGGCCATCGTCGGCAACGCGGCCGAGCATTCCACGGCCGTGCTGATGGCCATGAAGAACAAGATGGACCTGGCCTTTCACATTGCGGTCGGCAGCAGCATTCAGATCGCCCTATTCGTCGCTCCGGTCCTGGTCTTCGCCAGCATGGCCATGGGGCACGAACAGCCGCTGGATCTCCATTTTACGCTGCTGGAAATCCTGGCCATCATGTTGTCCGTCGGCGTGCTGTCGATGGTCAGCCAGGACGGCGAAAGCCACTGGATGGAAGGCGTGATGTTGCTGGGTGTCTACATCATCATGGCGCTGGCCTTCTATCACCTGCCCGACGTCGCTGCGAGTCACTCGGCGGCGACGGCCACTTCGTTGTAGGAGTCGACCAGCGTGTTGCCCGGATCCCGGATTCTCAACACGGGCGCGAACTCGGTGAATTCTTCGTCGATCTGGCCCAGCAATTCTTCGACGGAAGGACCGCCGATCGGGCAGACCTTCGCGTAATGCTTCTCGAACAGATCGTATTCCGTCCAGATCGGCTCGGTGGTCGTCGGCAACAGGGCCGACATGGCGACGGCCAGTTTGCCCGGCTCGCTGGCGGCCTGGTTCGACAGTTCGTCGACGTCCAGATGGTCTTCGATCAGCACGGCGAAGTTCTCCGGCAAATTCCATTTCCGCGCCATGATGCCGGCGGCTTCCGCGTGCGTCCAGCCGAAGACGTGGTTCTCCAGATCCGAAAGCCGAATCCGACGCTCGCTGCTGCTTCGGGCACCGAACAGCTTGAAGTAGGCGTCGGGTACCTCTTTGGCCAGCAGCGGAACGGCCATGTCTTGCAGCAATGCCGCGGCGAACGGCTCCTCGGCCTCTTCCATGCCGAGCACTTTGCCCATCGTCCGGGCGAACAGGGCCCGACGCAACGAGTCCTGCCAAAGCTTCTTCAGGTCGAACGGCCCGCACTTGGGATCGGGAATCAACCCGAACACGGCGTTGTACAGTGCGAAGTTTTTGACCGAGCGGACGCCGACCAACGTAATCGCCTGCTTGATGTTCGAGATTTCGTTGGGAAATCCGAAGAACGAGGAGTTGACGAAGCTGAGCACCTGGACCGTCAACCCCGGATCGGCCTCGATCGGAATGGCGAATTCGGACGGCCCGGTCGACGGATCGCGCGAGATTTCCAACAGCCTCAAGGCGCTTTGCGGCATCGCCGGCAGATGGTCCGTCGTCAGAACTTTGCTCAAATCCACGGAAGGAAAGTTGCTCTTGCTCATCGTCTTCTACGGCCTTGGGGCAAGGAGGGGGAATCCAATCGCCGGGCGGACTGCCGACCGGCAAGAACGACGCGATTTCGTCTGGTAGTACCACAGGAAAGCTACGTCACGGCAGGCCCCAGAGCAAACGATTCACCTCGACCGCCAGCCGGACCGGAACAGGCAGGAAACCCCACACAACGCCTACCATCGGACTCCAGGGTGTTCTCGTAGTCCAGGCTGAGCCTGACAGGCGAAACTGGCGGCGGGGCAAAGCAACGGCGAAGCCGTTATACAACAAAGCCCGGGGTCGCGCAGCGCACCCCGGGTCACGATAGCCACCAACCCCATAAACCCCGAAGGGGTTTTACAAGTCCGCCGCCTCAATCCCAAACATACCGCTCGTCGATCGGAACGCCATATTTCTCGCACAATCGTCGAAACTCATCTTGAAACGATTC
>JAZFUB010000301.1:0-3843 GCA_036447015.1 Thermoguttaceae bacterium
GATGTACAAAAATCAGCTCCAGGAGCGTGGTGGACGCAGGTAACGTCGGACTGGTCAGAGTTTTGCTCGTGGGCAGAAAGAGCCTGCGGAAGCGGTGCAAGCTCCGGGAATGCGTTCAGAGGACAGTCGGACACGGGCTGGTCGCTTAAGACGTCTTTGCTGCGCCTCGCGGAGCAAGCGGGCCTCTCGGCCGCCAAAACGATAGACGTGGAAGAGAGCATCACCAAGGAGTTCGCGAGCCTTGCTCACCTACATGTCACGTTGCTGTCCGATCCAATTATCGGAACGATTCCGTGGTGGCCATGGATGCAGCACTACAGAGCTCCTACTCGGTTGCTCGATTGGTCCATGTCCCCGTACGTTGCGCTCTACTTTGCCGTTGAGCAGAATTGGCAATGCGATGGAGCTGTCTGGGGGTTCGCCATCAACGAATTGCGCGACAGAATGACTCAGAAGTATGGTGGCGGCAATGCCACGGACGACCCAAAGCTTTCAAGGCTGTTCAGCAAGTACGATGCACCTGCCCACGTCTCCGTGGTCTCCAGCGAGAGGTACTCCGAGCGTATGGCCGCCCAGCAAGGTCTGTTTACTTTGTGCACACAAGTCCTAGCTGATCACGACGAAGCTATTGGTGAGTCTACTCCAGGCGACGCAGAGCTTGCTCACAGTTTTAAGTTCGTTATCCCGAAGGATGCTAAACCTGACTTTCTTCGCCGTTTGCGCCGAATGAACATCACAGCTGGCACGCTGTTCCCGGGTGCAGATGGCCTTGGAAGATCTCTTGGAGAGAAAGTTAGACTCGCCGGTTTCGGAGTCTGAGTCATCCTGGGATTCGGGTTTGTGGTCCCATGATACCGCGGGTGGCCCCGACACTTTTCCGCAATACGCGTTGCCATCTCTGTCGCTTTGTCGGAAAATGTGTCGGGGTTGCGCAGCAACACGAGGAGGCCGAGCAAATGCTTCTTGTGGCTGCGCCACCCGGACGGATTTTGTGAACAAGTCACCACGATCGCAACGCCTTCTCCGCAAAACCGTCCGGGCCACCCGATCTGTCCGGGGCACCCGGGGTCTTCCGCCCGCGTCACATGACGCCTGAGCAACTCGAAGCGGGCCACAAACGGGCTTGCCGCGATTTCCTCACTTACGGTTCGATTCTGCAGCGTTCGTTCGGACTGCCCGGCGCCTTGAAGCGAATCGCATACAACGTGGCTTGGGCGAAAGTCGATCCGCTATGGGTCGCCATCATACGCGCCGGCCTGATGCCCTTCGCCACGCGCATCTTCACTCGGGTCCTCCGCGTGAGCACCAGAGTCCGGCAGCCGGAGTTCGCCACGATACCGAGCCCCACAACCGTGTCGCCGCAAAGGTGAAGGAAACATGAAATCACGAATGGAACGACTTCTGCTCTCTCCGTACGTCGCAATTCTCAGTTTCTCGGGCCCACCGGGCATATTTCATCACGCCCGGCAATACCGCGATCCACCTCGGACATTCGGACGCGCGCTACTCGGCCGATAGGCACTTCGTGGTCATGGGGCATTGCGTGTAGCCCATGGCCTGGATGCAGACGTCGAGGCGGTAGATCGGGTCCTGCATCAAGCAGACGCGGCGGTCCCCGGCGGGAATCGTGGTCGAATAGATACGCAACTCGCCCGGCACACTGACGATCAGCTCTTCTCGCCAATCGCCCAGCACATCGGCAAACCCGACAATCGATCCGGTGAACTGGTCGATCGGCCGGTCGTCGCCGTAGTTCAGGATCATCGAGCCGCGGATGATCTCGCGCTGCAGATCGGCATCCCAGTGAATGGTGCGTGGGCCGAAGCCCCAATCGAGGTCGTCGCGCAGCACGTTGCCCTTGCTGTCGAACAGCCAGCGGACGTTCGATTTCTTCTCGCTATCCGTGTCCGAGGCATAGGCCTCGATGCCGGGCACGGAGCCGTCGATGTCGGCACACATACCGTAGGAGTGGACGTGCCGGGTGGCGACGTCGTGGCCCCAGATGAGTCCGCCGGTTCGCGCATCGACCAGGCAGCAGCCGTTCTTCTGCCGTCGGGTTTCTATGCCGTAGTAGACTTCGAGGCCAGGCCGGGACGGATCGATGTCGCCCACATAGTGATGATCTGGATGGCCCATGCCGGTCGACCAGAGGCCCACTCCGTTGTCGTCCAAGACGGCCGAACCCAAGAAGATCTCGTCGCGGCCGTCCTCGTCGACGTCGACCGCATGCATGCTATGGGCTCCCTGGCCCCGATAGCGGCCGCCCTCTTCGGCTTCGTTCCAGCGCCATTGCTCGCGCAGACTGCCGCCGTGGTATTGATAGGCTCGAACTTGGATCACGTTGTACGTTCCGCGCACGACGATCAGCGAGGGCGTCTTGCCGTCGAGATAAGCGACGCACATCTGGTTCCGCGAGGCGTAGTTGTAGCTGGGGAAGGCGTCGCGGTCGGGCCAGGCGGCGCGTGCCTTTTCGCGACCCGTCATGCCGTCGAGGATGAGAAGGTGCTCGGGGCCCGACTGGACATAGCCGTCCTCGTCGCGAGGGTCGCCCTCGCCGGCCTTCAGGCAAACTTCCGCCCGGCCGTCGCCGTCGAGATCGTAGACGACCATGGGCGAGTACCAGATACCGCGTTCGATGGCCCAGCCGAGGTCGTAACGCCACAGGAAAGTGCCGTCGGCCAGGTAGGCCTCGATCTTGTAGGTCTCGGGGCTCGGCTTCCAATACTTCACGTAAGGGTCGATGTTCGAATTCGGCTGTTTAAGCACATAGTCGTAGACACCGTCGCCGTTGAGGTCGGCGATGCCGCACTTCTGGAAGGTGTGGTCGCCGTCGAGCGGGATCGAGACATAGTTGCGACCCTCGCTTGCCGGAGTCGCCGTGGCCGTCTTCGATGCCTGTCCGGCTTCGAATACGACCGGCATGATGGAATACGCGTTCGGCACTCCCGCCACCGGTTTCTTGTCGACGAAGTCGGTCGTCTGCGTGAGCGGCCGGTTATTGAGTTTCTCGGCCGCTGCGGATCCCGTGCGGCGATAGACATCGAAGGCAATGCCGGCCGGATCGCTTTTCAGAAGTCGCCAGCCGACGTAGATGCTGCCGTCCGCTCTCGGCAACGCGACCAGGCCGCGTCCCATCGGCTCCTCGATTCGCTCGTCGGCATAGCCGTCGACCTTGGGCTTGCGCCGCGGGTCGGGGAGCGGTGCGAACTCGAGGTAGTCGAAGTAACACGAACCGGGATTCGTGGCGGAGGTAAAACGGTCGTCGACCCAGATCTCGAAGCCTTCGGGGCCGATCTCGATCAGGCCGAGGTTCCGGCTGGAACTGGTGATCTCCTGCCAGGTCTTACCGTCGAGTGAAATGCCCATGGGCCGGCCGACGCCGCCGATCTCGACGTAGTATTTGCCGGGCGGGATCTCCTTGACATGGGCGTGCAGCGGCGGGGCTCCGTCCTCTGGTGAACTTCGATCGGACATCACTCGGGGCGATTGCAGCACGACGCCGCCCGACCACTTCTTGTCGGCATCCTGGTCGGTCGACCAAAGATTCCACTTCGAGTCGGTATGCTTGTCGACGAGCCAGGCATCCTTCGGTTCGGTGACGTCTTCCGCTTCGAACCGCAGCGGTTCTTGGGCAGAGGCGGCACTGATTGTCGAGCAGAGCAACAGGGCGGAAAGTAGGTGGAGTCGTTTCATGGAATTGTTATGCTCCAATTAGTTGGCAGGTGCCAGACAGAGGATATTGCCGTCGGTGCTTGTGAGGTACAAACGCCCTCCGGCAGCGATCAGGCCGTCGAAGACCGGAACCGCTTCGAGTCGGGTGGTCGCCTTTTGGGTGCCATCGAT